>CADCCU010000001.1 GCA_902800015.1 uncultured Ureaplasma sp.
GTTTTATTTGTCTTTCTTATTATCTACCTCAATATATGTAATCTCATTTTCTTTTTTTTGTTTACAGTATACATCAAGAACTTGTTTAGATTGTTGCATAGCTTTGTCTGATGCTTGTTTTTCACTTTTTAATTCATTAATATATTGACTAGTATAAGTAGAATTTTTAACACATTGTTTCACAATGATATTACAAATAATAAATGAAACTACAAGTGAAATAATAAAAATGAAAATTCTTAATAAATACCACCAAATTTGGTTATTCTCTCAATATTCGATTAGACTAGAAATGATAAATATAAAACTAGCCATTCCTGTTGCCAAACTAAATGGCAATACATCTCACCAAACAAATTTGCATAATTTTAATATAAAAGGAATTAAAAAGCTTAATAATAATCCACTAGATAAATAAGCAAATAATAAAGGATTAAGAATGAACATATCGGTTCGGTTATGGATAACACAATCTTTTTTATTTAATCATTCCATTAACATTTGTTCAGTTACACCATACTGTGAATAATGATCTAACAACCAATTAAAATTGGTTTCAGTTACTTTGCCAGATCATAAAACACCATTTTTAGCAACAATATAATCAACATCTAATATATCTAATTCACCGATTAAAATAATGATTAATAAAAAAATAATAATCAATGATAGAACTATCAATGTTGTTTTTCAAGGTCTAGTTTTAATGGAAAATTGTTTAGACATTGTCTATAATTTCAGCAATAATTTTTGTTGCATCATAACGGATATCAACAACATTATAATCTCATTGTTTTGTATTGTATTTACTTTTAGCACCATCAGAAACAAATTTAATCAATGTTACATTAATATTTTTATAGTGGCTTGCTATTTGCAGTATGCTTGCACCTTCCATATCAACAATATCAGTAGTTGCAAAAATGTGGAGTCTATTTTTATTCTTATTAGTAACAAATGAATCAGATGTCGCTAATTCAATATCATGATGAATTCTAAAATTAAATTTATTACCGATAATTTTATAAACAAGCAGATTTAATTTTTTACTTGTTGTATATATTATTGGTTCCTGCGGTATTTGATTCATAGCATATTTAAAACCAGTAGCATCAGCATCAGAATAATATGCATTATTTACAATACATAAATCTTCACCCGTGAGTTTATTACTTAATGTACCAGCACTACCAACATTAATAATATTATCAACTTTTAAGCAATTAATTAATATAGAAGTGGCACTAGCAGCATTAGCTTTACCAACTTTTGAAAAAAACAAAAAGAATTTATTATTATTAATTCTGCATGAATAATAATTATTATTATTAAAACTTTTTAATTTTCAATTAACTCCTCTTAATTTTCACAGTTTTTTGTCAATGCTAACTTCGCCTTTTAAAGCTACGATAAATGCAAGTTTCATATTAATATTTTCCTTTAATTTCCATATATAGTTTATCGAAACCTTTATTTAAATCTTTTTTAACTAAATTTAAATATCCTACACGATCTGATACATCTTCTTTTGTACGTGATGGTTCAAGTTTATCAGCACAATAAATAATTTTTGCTAATGTTGAACATTTTTTATGAGGAATAACATGTTCACTAATAGCATTTAAAATCTCTTTATCAGAGACATTAAAATGCTTTTTAGCATATTTTGCTGCGGCTAATCCATGCAATGTATGAATTGTAGGATAATAATATTTATCAAATTTCTTTACTAAATTTAATGTTTTATTTTGATCAAATTCTTTAGCAATATCATGATACATAGCTGCATAATAGATTTTATTTAAATATTTATATTTAACAGCTTTAGCTATTTCTAAAGCTGTATCTTTTACACGTAATGTATGTAAATATCTTTTTTCGCTCATCAAATTTTTAACTTGAATAGATACATACATTTTATGATTTTTAATATATTTAATGATCTTTTTATCCAGATATTTTTTATTTGGTTCAATTCTTAATTGTTGACTAGAAATAATGATTGGATTTATGTTAATTGAAATAAAATGCGCATCATTAGTTTGTATTTGTTTATTAGTACGATTGCCGACAACAACATGAGCATTATTAATAATATATTCCCAATTTTTCCATTTTTTAAAATCATCATATCTATCAGAGCCAATTAATAGATATAGATCAGCTTGTGGAAATTGTTTCTTAAAATGTTGAATTGTTTGGTATGTGTAAGAAACTTTATTTTTAAAATTAATAATTTCATAATCACTAACAATAACATTTTTAATCTTGCTAAAAGCAAGATTACACATGTCTAATCGATTTTTTGGATATGAATAATTGTCATGATTTTTTAATGGTGGAATTGAATTTGGAATAATATAAATTTTATCAGGTTTAATGTTTTTGATTGCTTTTTTTAATAAGTAAACATGACCTTTATGTACAGGATCGAAACAACCACCATAGATCAATATTTTTATTTTTTTATTTTTTTTCATTGTTTATATCAAATAAGTTATTAGGAAAATCTTTTGTTTCATTTGTTGTTGATACAACACTAGGTGATTCAGTTCGACTATTTTCATTAAAATTAAACACGCTAGCAGCATTAATTTTTGATGAAGTAACCTTACTAATACGTGTATCACGATCGCCAAGAGGAATATCACCTAGATTAATAAATTTCAAGTTATTATTATCATCAACATATTGGATAATGTCACTCTTTTTTGTGATATATACATTATCAATGTATGAAATATTTGTTTTAGGTTGATTTACTAAACTTACACCTTTACTTGGACGATTTAAGATTGGCAAATCATTTATGTGAATACGTTTCATACCATTTGATGAAACAAATAGAATAGTATCATTTGTATTTGTTTCATTGTAATTGATAATGCCAGCAATGTTAGCATTTGACATCATATTCATTGCTTTTACGCCACTAGCATTTCTTGATACTAAAGAAATTTGATCTTGTTTAGTTGCATAACCATAACCAAGATTATTTACAATACCAATATTGATATCATCAGTTTCATTTGGTAATACTAAACAACTAACTAATTTGTCATTACTTAGTTGCATTATTTTTGAACTCTTAGTTAATTTAGAAATACCTAAATCTTTAACCAATGTTCTTTTAATCATACCTTTAGCTGATGCTAAAACTAAACATCGAGGATCATTGATGTTGTTATCATAATTAAAGCCAGCAATAATTTTTTCATCAGGTGCTAAATTAATTAAAGTATTAACATGAATACCAATATCTTTTCATTTAACTTGTTCAATTTTGAAAGTTGGAATACTTATAAAATTACCATGTGAAGTGATTAAAATAGTTTTATCTCTTTGATTAGAGATAAATTGGCATATAGGTAAATCACCATTTTTAATCTTAATAGTTTGATAATCAATATTGGTGTATGTTTGCAATGAAACAGATTTTAAATAACCATCATGAGTACAGAAGATCATCATTTTACGGTCTTCAATTGTATCACTCTCGTCAATTTGAATTTTTTCATTTTCATTAGAAATTACACTCTTACGTGGATATCCAAATTCTTTCTTATATGATCTCAATTGATTCTTAATGTAATTATCACGGTATTGAGTATTATTAATTAATAATTTAAATTGCTCAATATCAGCAATCAATTGGTTTAATTCATCTTTTAAAGATGATACATCTGTATTAGATAAACGATACAAACGCAAATTTACAATTGCTTCAGCTTGAAGGTTAGTAAATGATAAACGATTCATTATTGCTTGTTTAGCATCATCTTTATTACTTGCATGACGAATAATTTCAACTACATCATCTATAATTGTTATTGCTTTGATCAAACCTTCCACAACTTCTTTACGTTTTAATGATTTTTCTAAATCATATTTACTTGCAGCAATAATTACTTCATTAATGTGTTTAATAAAAGAATCCAATGCAGTAAAAATTGAGAATTGCACTGGCTTATGATTATCAATAGCTACCATGTTCATGGTATATGAAACTTGCATTTCTGTTTCTTTATAAATGATATTTTTCATTAACTCAAAGTTCTTACCATTCGCCAACTCAAGAACAATATGAATACCATTCTTATCAGTTTCATCCCTAACTTCTCTAATGTTTAAAACATCATATTTTTCTTTTAATTCGTCAAGTTGACGAATAATTAAAGATTTATTGGTTTCATAAGGAATAGATGTAATTATTGCTGTTTTTGCATTTACATATTCAATGTTACCACGAATATTAATTTTTCCTTTGCCAGTTGTATATGCATCAATGATACCTTGTTGATTTAAAATAATTCCTCCTGTAGGGAAATCTGGTCCAGGCATAACATTAAGAATTGATTTTAAATAGCAATTTGGTGAGTCAATTCTTGTGATAATAGCTTCGATTACTTCAGAAGGATTAAAAGTAGGAATATTAGTTGCATATCCTGCAGCAATACCATTAGCACCATTAATTAATAAATTTGGTAACAATGTTGGTAAAACTACTGGTTCTTGTTCGGTATCATCAAAGTTATTGATGAACTGAACAGTATTTTTATCTAAGTTATTAGTCATTGTTTGACCAAATTTAGATAATCGGCATTCAGTATATCGCATAGCTGCAGCATCATCACCATCAATAGAACCATTATTACCATGCATATCAAGCAGGGTAATATTATTTTTCCATGATTGACTCATTCTTACCATTGCTTCATAAATTGAAGAATCACCATGTGGGTGGTATTTACCAATAACTTCACCAACAGTTCTAGCTGATTTTTTATGTGGTTGGTCATAGAATAAATACAAATTATTCATTGCATAAATAATTCTTCTTTGTACTGGTTTTAATCCATCTCGAATATCAGGAAGAGCACGATCTTGAATGATATATTTGGCATATTTGCCAAAATCATCAGACATTACATTTTCAAGTGTTAAATTTAAATATTCTTTTTTTGTGTTGCTCATAGTTAGTAAATATTATTGTTGATCAAGCATGTTAAAATCAACATTTTCATTAATCCATTTTTTTCTTGCTGACGCATTATCACCCATAAGAATTGAAACTTGTTTTTCAGCTAATGCTGCATCTTCAATAGTTACCTTAATAAACTTACGGTTATTAGGGTCCATTGTTGTTTCTCATAATTGGTCTGCATTCATTTCGCCAAGACCCTTATATCTTTGAACGTCATAAGATTTAAATTGTTTTTTATTTTGTGCTAATTCTTGTTCATCTCAAGCATAAAGTATTTTCCGTGTTGCTTTATCAGTTACACGGTATAAAGGACTTAAGGCAATGTATATGTGGCCTTGTTCAATTAATGGTTTCATGTAACGATAAAAGAATGTTAGTAACAAGATTTGAATGTGTGCACCATCAACATCGGCATCAGTCATGATAACAACTTTATCATATTTCAAATTTGAAATATCAAATTCTGGTGTAATGCCTGTACCTAAACATGAAATCAATGTACAAATTTCTTCATTGTTTAATAAATCTCTAATTGATGCCTTTTCAACATTTAATACTTTACCACGTAATGGTAAAATTGCTTGATGTTTTTTATCACGTGCTAATTTTGCACTACCACCAGCTGAGTCACCCTCAACTATAAATAATTCATTTAAACCTGGTGTTTTTGATTGTGCAGGAGTTAGCTTACCTGATAACAATAATGTTTGTTTATTTGCGTTCTTTAATTTTTTTACATCTTCACGTGCTTTTTTAGCAGCAATTCTTGCATCACGAGAGACAATTGCTTTTTTGATGATAGTGTTACTATCTTTTTTATTTTCTTCTAATCAAAAAGAAAATTGTTCACCAAAACATTTTTTAACAGCAAATGCTGCTTCTTGTGTGAACAATTTATTTTTTGTTTGTCCTTCATAGGCAATAATCTTTTCAGGCACACGAACTGAAATTACAGCTGTTAATCCTTCGCGAACATCATCACCTTCAAAGTTTTTATCTTTATCCTTTAATAGTTTATTTTTTCTTGCATACTCATTAATACATTCAGTTAAAGCAGATTTAAATCCGCTTTCATGGCTACCACCATCTACGGTTTTAATAGAGTTAGCAAATGAAACAATAATTTCAGCATTACTTGTAGTATATTGCAAAGCAACTTCGACTTCTATTTTGTCAGAACTTTTACCTTTAAAAAAACAAGGTTTAGAGATTGGAGTTTTTGATTCATTAATATAGGTTACATATTCAAGTAATCCTTTATCTGATTTGAATTCAACATGTTCATCAGTAATTAAATTATTGAATTCAATAGTTAAGCCTTGGTATAAATAACTTGATTCGCGAATACGTTCTTTAATTTTTTCAGAATTAAAATTAATGGTAGAGAAAATGCTTGGATCAGGTTTAAATTTAACTGTAGTACCTGTTCTATTGGTAGTTCCTACCATGTGTGCTTTATTTACAATTTGTCCACCACTTTTATATTCTGATTCATAAATTTTTCCATCATATTTAACAGAAACCTTCATTCACTCACTTAGAGCGTTAACAACACTAGCACCAACACCATGTAATCCACCTGAAGTTTTATAAGCGCTATTATCAAACTTACCACCAGCATGTAATACTGTAAATACTGTATCTATGGTTGATAATTTTGTTTGAGAATTAATTCCAGTAGGAATTCCCCGACCGTTATCTTCTACAGTTATAGATTGATCTTTATTGATGGTTAATTTTATGTAATCACAATTACCAGAAATAACTTCATCAATAGCATTATCAAAAATTTCTCATACTAAATGGTGCAATCCATAACTATCGGTTGAACCTATATACATACCAGGACGTTTACGTACTGGTTCCAATCCGGTTAAAACTTTAATATCACTATCTTTATACTGGTTGGGCATAATTAATAATTGATTATACTAATATATAATATTAAATAATTAATGACAACTAATTTTGAATTTAAGCAAATACTAAATAAAATTAAACAATTTTTACGACAAAATTTTACAAAACGTAATAATTTAGTAAGATTGATTTATTTTGCTATTGCTGCAGCAATCGTCATAGTTTGTGCATGCCCAATGCATATATTTGCTATGAATGCTGAAAAAAGTCATTATGGTAATGGATTAATTCAAATTGATATTGCCTTAAATGATGGAATTTCATTTTCAATATTAAGTGGTAATACGATGGCTATATATGCTTTACAAGCAATAATTATTTTAATCATATCTGTATTTTTAACATTTTGTGTAAAATGATATTATGTATTGACTCTTGGCTTAGCTGAAACAGGTGCATTATTTAATTTTTTTGATCGTATGGTACCTAAATGCCCTGTTAGTTTAAGCAGTGGAGGAATACAAAAAAATTGTGTCCTAGATTATCTCCATTTTAGTTTTGGCAGGACATCATTTAACTTCCCAGATGTATTTATCATAACCGGATTAATTCTTGCTTTACTTATTAGTTTAATTTTATTAATTGATAATAGTGTTAGAGAATCAAAAATGAAAAAAATGAAAGAGACAAAAATAAATCAAAATAATCTAAATGTTATCTTTGAAGATGATAATTATATTATTGTTAACAAACCTAAAGGTATGTTAGTACATCCTACTAAATATGAAGATAAAAATACTGTAGTTGATTTTTTAAGACCAAGGATTAAAGTGCAAGAGTTCAATGATGCTTTACGACCAGGAATTGTTCAACGTCTAGATCGTGATACAAATGGACTAATGGTAGTTGCTAAAAATAAAAAAACTGCCGATGAATTAATTAGTCAAATTCAAGATAACACTTTAGTTAAAAAATACTATGCAATTGTCCATAATGATTTTAAGGATGATGAGATTATTATTAAAGCCCCAATAATTCGTTCAAGTAGTAATACTACTAAAATGGTTGTTAGTGATGATCCTAAAGCAAAAGATGCTATTACAGAACTAAAAGTGCTTGAACATTACAAAACTGCAGCACTTATTGAATGCAAATTACTAACTGGTAGAACACATCAAATTCGTGTCCATATGAATTACATTCATCACCCTATCTATAATGATCCTTTGTATGGTCATAATGACGGTTATGAAAATTATGGGCAATTTTTAACTTCTCACTATCTTCAATTTATAAGTCCGACATCTGGTCAAGTTGTAAAATACAATATTGAACCTGATCAAATTTTTAATAAACTAAAAGAAGAATTAAAATCAATGTAATATGAAGCTTTTTATTGATACAACACAAAACTATTGTAATCTTGCATTAATTAATCATAAAAATCAAATTGTTGATAAATATCAAGAATTAACCAATAACAACATGACAGATTTAGTTATTGAAAAAATTAATTACATTCTTAAGAAGAACAAAGTCAATAAAAATACAATTGAAGCAATTTATTTATTAATTGGACCAGGAAGTTTTACTGGATGCCGTGTTGGCTATATAATTGCAGTAACTTGAGCTAATATAAAAAATATCAAACTTTATATTATGAATTCTTTGTTATTTCAAACAAATAAAGGTACTGGCATTAGCATTATCGATGCTAAGAGTAATAAAAAATTCATAGCTATTTATGATAAATATCAAGCTATAATTGAGCCTGAAATAATTCTAAAAAATCAAGCAGAAGACATATGCAAAAAACATAAGAAAATTAATATTTATAGTGATTACAAAAATATTGATTTTTTTGAAAGATTACAACAACATTTATCAAAATTTAAAATTATTAAAAATCTTGATAAATTAGAACCATTATATTTAAAAAGACCTATTGAATAGTATGAAAACAAAGCCTATAGAAAACTTAAATTCAAATACTGATAACAACTTTGTTAATGAAAGAAAATTATTAGCACTTGATGCATCATACAAATGAAAGAAATATTGAAAAGTTATTAATATTTATTTTTATGTTACAGTTGCAATAGGTCTAGCTTTATTTATTACAGCAGCTATAATTTTTCCTCACCAAAATGATTTTAACAAGGTAAAAACTTTAGGTATGGTTTTCGGTTTTATCTCATTAGTTTTTTTAGCCATTACTTGAGTCCTTAACATTTTTTTTAATGCACCAATAAAATATATCAATAGTTCGCAAAAATGTTTGGAACCATTGCATATTAAACAAAAGAAGATTATGATTTTTTATCGGATTGTTTTCTTTTCTTTAACAACTTTACCGACATTTACATTAATAATTGCTACAAATATCATTGATCGTTACTATATTGGATCTATTGCTGCAATTTATGCATCTTTAGGGGTCTTTATTTGTCTAGCAATTATCACAATATGTATTCATGTTGCTTATATTAAAAACAAGCAAGCAATGTACAAATGTGTACTACACGACTATATTTAATATATTGTTATAATTTTATAGAAGAGGGAAGTTATGTCTGATAAATCTACTCGTTTAAGGGGAACAATTGATATTTATGGTAAATATGCTGAACAATTTACCTATATTGTCGATTCATGTACTAAATTAGCAAAACTATATGGATACCAATATTTTGAAACACCAGTAATTGAACCTAAAAGTTTATTTGTTTCATCTGTTGGTGAGTCAAGCGATATTGTAAAAAAAGAATTTTATGAATTTACTGACAAAGGAGAAAGAAGTGTAGTTTTACGTCCTGAAGGTACAGCAAGTGTTATTAGAGCAGTTGTTGAAAACAAAATCATTAATCAACAAATCCACCCTATTCGTGTTTATTATGTAGAACCAATGTTTCGATATGAAAGACCACAAAGTGGTCGTTTAAGAGAATTTCACCAATTTGGTATTGAATGTATTGGAACCGGTTCATACATGGATGATGTTGAATCATTAATTTTTGCATACCAAATTATTAATTCTTTAGGTATCAAACATGTTACATTATCAATTAACAATATTGGTAATTTTACTTCAAGAAGTAAATGAATCACTGCATTGACTAAATATTTTAAGAAGTTTGAAAAAGATTTAACACCTGATTCAATAAATAGAATTAATTCTAACCCATTGAGAATTCTTGATGATAAAATTGATGGCAAAAAAGATTTTGTTAAAAATGCACCTAAGATTGATGAATTTTTAACACAACAGGAAGTTGAATATTTCAACAATATTTTAGTTGAACTAAAAAAACAAAAGATACCTTTTGTAATTGATCCAACTATGGTGAGAGGACTAGATTACTATACAAACTTTGTTTTTGAAATTAATAGTACTGAGCCTAAGTTAGCTGCACAATCAACATTATTAGGTGGTGGTAGATATAATAATCTGCTTGCTAAATTAGGGGCAAAAGATGAAGGCTGCATTGGTTTTGCTTGTGGAATTGAAAGAATAATTGAACAATTAGAACTTGAAAATATTTCACTAAAAACAAATGACAACATAAAAGTTGTTGTCGCCCCTTTAGATGCTAAATGTAATTCTATTGCTTTAGACATTTTAAATAAACTAAGAGATAATAATATAGGAGCTATCTGTAACTTTAATGCTTACAAAATTCGTAACCATTTTAATTTAGCTGATAAAACTCAATGTGAGCAAATAATTATTATTGGCGAAAAGGAAATGGCTAATAAAAAAGTTTTAATTAAGAATCAAAAAACATTAAAGCAAACTGAAGTAGCTATTAATAAAATTATTGAATTTTTAAAAGGTGAATAATTGTGAAATTTATTGAACTTAATTGTGGTGAAATATCAAATAAAAATATTGGCCAAAATGTTAGAATTAATGGTTGAGTTAAAAATATTAGAAAACTTGGCTCTTTAATTTTTATTGAAATTAAAGACCGTTTTGGTTTTATCCAAATTGTTGTTGAGCAAGACAATAAGTTTTTTGATGAAATTTATCATACACCAATTCAATCAACTGTATGCATCTCTGGTATTGTCCAAAAACGAAAAAATGTAAATAACAAAATTAAAAATGGTGATATTGAAATCATCATTAATGATTATTTAATTTATGCTAAAGCAAAAACATTACCAATTTCTGTTGAGAATGATAGCAATGTTTCAGAAAATATCAGATTAAAATATCGTTATTTAGATTTACGTAGAGAAAATATGCAAGACAATCTGGTTTTCCGTTCTAAACTATTGCTTGCTATTCGTAATTTCTTAAGTAAACAAGATTTTATTGAAATTGAAACTCCATGCTTATCAAAAGCAACACCTGAAGGTGCCAGAGACTATATTGTTCCTACAAGAAATAAAGCAAATGCATTCTATGCATTGCCACAATCACCACAGATATATAAACAACTATTAATGGTTGCTGGAATGATGAAGTACTTCCAAATTGCTCGTTGTTTCCGAGATGAAGACTTACGTGCTGATCGTCAACCTGAATTTACACAATTAGACCTTGAAATGTCATTTACTGATGAACTAAAGATTCAAACATTAATGGAGAACATGTTTAAAACTGTATTAAGTGAAGTATTAGACATTGATGTCAAAATACCATTTGAAAGAATGACATATGATACAGCGGTAAATATGTATGGTAGCGACAAACCTGATTTAAGATTTGATTTAAAACTAAATGATGCAACTAAAATATTTAGTAAAACTAAATTCCGTGTGTTTTTGGATGGCATTAAAAATAACAAGGTTATCAAATATATTATCACTGACAAATTATTTGATAAAACTCAAATTGAAACCTTAAGAAAGTATGCAAAAGATAATAAAGCATATGATCTAATTTATCTTTCATTAAAAGATAAAAATATTTCTGGTTCAATTAAAAATGTAATTGAACACGAATTAATTAACCAAATTTTTGCTAGCCATAAAATAAAAAATGGAACTTTATTTATGGTTTGCGATACTAATGAAATTGCCAATCAGTCATTAGGAGCGGTAAGAAATTCATTGGGTTCAATGTTAAATTTAAAAGATCCAAATGTTTTAAAATTTGTATGAATTACTGATTGACCATTATATGAATATAGTGAAGAAGAAAAACGATATGTAGCCGCACATCATCCATTTACTTCACCTTCACTTGCTTCGTTAAAAAGTTTTGATACCAATCAAAAGAATGCTAAAGCAAGAGCATACGACATTGTATTAAATGGTTATGAAATTGGTGGTGGAAGTATCCGAATTAGCGATAGTAATATTCAAAATAGAATGTTTAGATCTATTGGTTTAAGTGATTCAGAAGCTAAAAATAAATTTGGTTTTATGTTAGAAGCATTTACTTATGGTGTTCCACCACATGGTGGTATTGCATTAGGAATTGACCGATTAGTAATGTTATTAGTTAATGCTCAAACAATTAGAGATGTTATAGCTTTCCCTAAAGATAGTCAAAACTTTGACCAAATGATGAATTCACCTAGTGAAGTAAATCAAGAGTCACTTGATGAATTATTTTTAAAAATTAAAAAATAATTTTTTTAATTTATTCCTTTAAATTATTTTTAACAATTAGGTTATTGATTCTTGATTCTAATTTATCTAATCTATGTTCAATATTTTCAACACGGTTGATTAATGATTGAATTAAGCCAAGAATTTGTTGGTTAAACTTATCTTGATCAGACATAAACTTAACAACTTTTTGGTTAAATTCTCGCTGTTTATTGTAAAAACTCAAAAAATAATGTAGTGCGGTGGTCATCACGTATAGTTAATAATCATATATCACTTCTTACCGCTCTTGTCAATATGATACATACTTTTAATGTTTAGGTAAGTTAGTACTGTCATTAAAGTCTTCAAAGTTATTTTAATAACTTTAATCTTTTGTGTTTTTAATTAATCGTCATATTTAGCACTACTTTGTAAAAAATTAAATTTGTTAGAAGCTTAAAAGAAATTAATAAAATCTCAAATAACGTATTCTATATTGTTTATTTTGATATTAAATTAATATAATATAAACATTCTAAAACTATGGCAAACGAAAATTTAAATGAAAAAACTCTTCTTACTGAAGAAGGCTTAAATAAACTTAATGCTGAACTTAGAGAATTAATTGATGAAAAGCGTCCTACTATCATCAAAGCAATTCAAGAAGCGCGTGAACAAGGTGACCTTAGTGAAAATGCAGACTATGCAGCTGCTAAAAATGAACAAGGTGAAATTGAAAAAAGAATTCAAGAAATTAAAGACATCTTATCAAATTATGAATTAATTTCTGAAGTCAAAGATGATACTTCTAATGAAAAAGTAAAAGTTGGTTCAAAAGTTAAACTTTTAGATTTATCTAATAATGAAGAAGTTACTTACGAAATTGTTGGTGAAGTTGAAGCTGATCCTGATAATAACAAGATTTCTAACCAATCACCATTAGCACAAGCTATCTTAGGTAAAAATGTTAAAACAATAGTTGAAATTAGAAATATTGACGACCCTTATAAAGTTAAGATATTAAAAATTAAAAATTAATTAATATATAATCTATTTGCTTACTATCAAGCAAATTATGGACAGATAGCGAAGCGGCCAAACGCAGCTGACTGTAAATCAGCCACCCACGGTTTCAGTGGTTCGAATCCACTTCTGTCCACCATTAATTGGGTTGTAGCCAAGCGGTAAGGCATCAGATTTTGATTCTGACATGCGGTGGTTCGAATCCACCCTACCCAGCCAATTTGTCCCACTAGCTCAGTGGTAGAGCATTTCACTTTTAATGAAGGGGTCCGGAGTTCGAGTCTCCGGTGGGACACCATAAATGCTGAAGTGGCGGAATGGTAGACGCACAGGACTTAAAATCCTGTGGTAGCAATACCGTGAGGGTTCAAGTCCCTCCTTCAGCACCATCATCGCGGGTATAGTTCAATGGTAGAACTATAGCCTTCCAAGCTATTGATGTCGGTCCGATTCCGATTACCCGCTCCATCAATATAAAGCATAAAACTCAGAGTCAGACTCTGAGTTTTTTATTTATAAATATTTTAAATTTTGTTATTTTATGGCGCGCCCTAAAGGACTCAAACCTTCAACCTTTTGATCCGAAGTCAAATGCTCTATTCAATTGAGCTAAAGGCGCATGCCATAATTATAAACTATTATGGTGTTATTTTTTATTTAATAAATCTTTAATATTATTTTTAATAATATCAGCTTTCGTACCAAATACAGCATAGACTGATGTTTTTGAAGGACGAGTTACACCATGAGCACCAAGGGCAATAATATCTTCATCTTTAATAATGCTTGCATCTTTTACTTGTACACGCAATTTAGTAATACATGCATCGACATTAACAATATTATTTTTACCACCATAAACATTGATAATACTTAATGCTAATTTTTGATCATCATTTAACTTGCTTAAATCAACATTAATCTCATTAGCTGTTGCTTGTTGCATTTGTTGTGTTTGTTGATTGTTAGCACTTTTTTTAGCTTGATAATCTTTCTTTGTAAATAAAGTTGTAGTTGAACCTCTTCCTGGGGTCTTAATATCTCTTTTAACAATAAATATTCAGAAGCCAAAGAAATAAATTGGAATATATGCTAGACCAACAATAATCGCTTTCCAACAATCTGCTTTAGCACCTAAAACATCAGGTAGAATTCCATATATTGAGAAGTCAATTAATCCAGCTGAGAATGTCATACCCATATTAGCACGTCAAATATTTAATAGTCAGAATGAAATTGCACAGAATATAGCATGAAAACCTCAGAATAATCCTGGTGCTAAAAATAAGAATGTAAATTCAATAGGTTCAGTAATACCGGTTAATAATGTTGTAAGTGCAGAACCAAAAACTGCTGAGAAAGCTAATTTACGGTTTTGTCCTTTTGGAGCAGCCATGATAATTGCAGCTGCAGCAGCTGGTAAACCAAAAATCATAAATGGGTATTTACCTTGCATATATTGACCAGGGTTTGCTGTTGAGAAGCCTTCTACATTAACAAAGTCTTTCATATTAATAATGTATTTGCTTCCATCAGCTAATGTGACAGATAAACCTGATAATTGGTTAGCAATAGTTCAAGAGTTTTGGTCACCAACGATTGTTGTTAGTGAATCAGCGGTAATAATACCGTGATCAACACCAAATTCAAATCAAGTAGTATATCCCTCTACTGTTTGACCATTAAGAATCATAGGTGCAAGTAAATTAATTTGACCACCAACACTAGTTTGTCATAATGGAATATAAAATGCATGATGCAATCCAAATGGTACTAATGCTCTTTCACCATAACCAAATATTAAGGAATTAATTCCAAGAGGCATTTTACTTAATGTTCCACCGAAAAGGTATAAACCTTTACCAATTAATGGCCAAACTATACAAAATCCTAATGAAACAATAATTGTGGTTGTAAATGTAATAATTGGGATAAATCTTACACCAGAGAAGAAACTCAATGATGTAGGCATTTTTATGTTCTTAAACTTGTTGTAAAGAACTGCAACAATGGCACCAATAGCCAAACCACCAAATACACTTGTTTGAAGCGAATTGATACCAACGTTTTCAGTGAAAATTGCTTGAAACTCAACATCTGTAAATTGATAGAACAAAAATGTAAAATTATCTGTAGTTGTATTATATTGGATAAATACAGATTGTAATGCACAGAATATTATCCATCCAATTACTGCCGATAGTCCCGCGGTTCCAGCATCTCCAGTAAAGGTAATTGCAATTGCTACACAGAATAAAATTGGTAAATTAGCAAATACAGCATTACCAGGAATCTGTAATACTTTACCAAATATTGACAAAGCTTCATTACCATTTGCATTATTAATAATTGCACTACCTATACCTAAAAACAATCCAGCAATAGGTAGCATTGCGATTGGCAACATCAAACCACGGGAAAGTTTTGCAATAAACTCTTTTATACCACCATTGCCAGCTGCCTCTTTATTAGGATTTGCTTTAGCGTATTTCTTTCACTTCCTCTTAGGTTCGGAATTGATATTTTTAATAGGACGCAAGTCATAAGACTTTACAATTTCATCCCTAGCATAAAATTTTTTTTGTGTATATAACATAATATTATTTATCTTTTATAGCTTCAATACCTGGAAGTTGTGAGCCTTCAATAA
Organism: uncultured Ureaplasma sp.; assembly: GCA_902800015.1. Lineage (GTDB taxonomy): Bacteria > Bacillota_I > Bacilli_A > Mycoplasmatales > Mycoplasmoidaceae > Malacoplasma_A. The sequence continues at coordinate 16,062 of CADCCU010000001.1, forward strand.
GCGCTAATGAAGCACCACCACCTGTAGATACAAAGCTATAATCTGAATCCTTAAAACCTAGTTGCACAATTGCAGCAGCTGAATCACCACCACCAATCAATGTATAGCAACCATTATTAGTTAATTTAGCTAATGTGTTTGCAATACATTTAGTTCCGTTTTGGTAATTTTTAAATTCGAACACACCACAAGGACCATTTCATACAACAGTCTTTGCATTATTTAAAACCTCATTAAATAATTCAATTGTTTGATCACCAATATCTAAAGCCTGCATATCTTTTAGTCCATCTTGAATGTTCATTAACACTCCTGGAGTATCAGCAAAATCTTTAGCACAATAAGCATCTTTAGTTAAAACAATTTTGCCATTGGCTTTCTCTAACATTTGTTTGGCAAAATTATACATTTCTGGCTCACAGATACTTTTACCAATGTCATATCCTTGAGCGCCTAAAAATGTATAAGCCATACCACCACAAATAATAATTTTGTCTACTTTTGATAATAAATTATCAATAACTTTGATCTTATCACTAACTTTAGCGCCACCAAGAATAGCTACATATGGATGTTCTGGATTTTCAATTGCTTGAGAAATTGATTTAATTTCATCTTCAATTAAAAAACCAATACATGAATCCTTAATATTTTGAGCAATGCCTACATTTGATGCATGAGCACGGTGAACAGTTCCAAATGCATCATTAACAAAACAATCACCTAAACTTGCTCAAAATTTAGCAAGTTTAGAATTATTTTTTGATTCCATTTTAATAACATTGTTATTTTCATCAACATCATAATATCTTGTATTTTCAAGTAGAAGAATTTGACCAGATTGTAATTCATCAACTTTTTGTTTTATAACTTCAAAGTCTAATGATGGTTCAAAAATAACTTTGTTATTAGGTAATAGTTTTTGCAAATTTTTTGCTACTGGTGCTAGTGTTTTTTTGTTAGATTTAATATCATCAATAGATTTAATTCGGCTTAAATGGCTTAAACCAATAATCTTACACTTTTTGTCTAACAAGTATTTAATGGTAGGAATTGCTGCTGTAATTCTCTTATCATTAGTTACATTGCCGTTTTTAATAGGAACATTAAAATCAAAACGGACAATTACTCTCTTGTTATCTAAATTAATATCTTTTAAGGTTTTTTTATTGTCGTACATTTTGGTTTTTATAGATTTGTCATATATAGAATAGTTCTTACTAATTGGTTAACATATGATGATTCATTATCATATCATGCAAATAGCTTATACATTTTCTTACCATTTACATCAATCATCATTGTTAATTTTGGGTCAAATATTGCACCATGTGTTTCACTAATAATATCACATGAAACAATTTCTTCATCGTTATATCCTAATGTTTCATTAGCAGCAACTTTCATTGCTTTGTTAATTTCTTCAACTGTAGGTGATTTTACTAGTTCAACTACTAAATCAATTACAGAACCTGTAATTGTAGGTACACGAACTGATAAACCATGTAATTTACCTTTTAGTTTTGGTAATACTAAACCAATAGCTTTAGCAGCACCAGTGGAAGTAGGTACCATACTTACTGCAGCAGCACGAGCTCTTCTTAAATCACGATGTGGAGCATCTTGTAATCTTTGATCAGCTGTGTAAGCATGAATTGTAGTCATCATACCTTTAACAATACCAAATTTATCATCTAAGACTTTTGCTACAGGTGCTAAACAGTTAGTTGTACATGAAGCGCCTGAAATTATCTTATCAGTTTTTTTAATTATTTTGTGGTTTACGTTATAAACAATAGTTGGGATACCATCACCTTTTGCAGGTGCAGAAATAATGACTTTTTTAGCTCCTGCTTTTAAATGCTTACTTGCACCTTCTTTATCAACGAAACGTCCTGTTGATTCAATAACTAAATCAACACCTAGTTTTTTTCAAGGCAATAATGCTGGATCTTTTTCAGCATATACTGGGAATTTTTTTGAACCAATAACAATGTTATTTTTGACATCAGCTGAAATATTAGCATTTAATATACCATGTGCTGAGTCATATTTCAATAAATGTGCTAATGTTTTAGCATCAGTTAAATCGTTAATCGCAACAATTTTTACATCTTTTCTGTTATATAGTTCTTTGAAGACTAATCTTCCGATACGGCCAAAACCGTTAATTGCAATCTTTATCATTTCTGTCTCCATTCATATTTATTACATAAAAAATTATATATTAATAAACTTAGATTTTATGAAATCTAAAAAATTTTATAAAAATTAGCACTCTATGGTATAATGTGCTAATGATAGGTATTCAAAACTTAAATTAGGAGGTTATATGAATAAGCCAGTGTTAATAACAAGAGGAATCATTGTTTTTCCTCATACTAAGAAAAAGTTAATTATTGGTCGTAAAAAATCATTAAATGCTATTTTAGCTGCAAATGATGGAGATAAACAGATATTTGTTTTTTCACAAAAAGATCCAAATGCTGATGAACCAGCTTTAACTCAAATATACAACAATGGTACATTATGTGAAATCGTTGAATTAAAAAAAGTTAAAGATGATGAATATAATGTTGTTTTAAAAGGTATAAATCGCGTTATTACCAATAAGTTAGTTGAAAAAAACAACATGATTTTGGCTGATGCAGAAATCATAAAAGATGAGAAAACTAACAGCAAAAATGTTAAAGAAAAAATGAATCTTTTAGTTAGTTTGTTAACAAACTATACTAAACGCCAACCATCTCCAGCACTAAAAAAATTAATTAATTCTTCATTCTCACCAAGTAAATTGATTGATCAACTTGCCAATATGGTTCCAATGAGTTTTAAAAAAGCACAATCAATCATTGAGAAAACTAATATAATTGACCGAATTGAAATTATTTGTGGTGCGCTTGCAAATCCTGAAGATTCTATTGGTATTGAAAATGAAATTAATGGCAAGATGAACAAGGAATTAAGCAAACAACAAAGAGAATTTTACTTACGCCAAAAATTAGGAATAATTAAAGAAGAATTAGGACAAATTTCTTCAACTGAAAATGACACTAAGAATATGCGGGACAAAGTAAACCGTTCTCCATATCCTGAAAATATTAAAAAACGTGCACTTGAAGAAATTTCACGTATGGAATCAACAATGAACCCTCAAGAAAATTCGATTACAAGAGGTTATCTTGATTGATTATTAGGCATTCCATACTGACAAAAAACAGAAGATAATAACAATATTGTGAATGTAGAAAATACATTGAATAAAACCCATTATGGATTAGAAAAAGTTAAAGAACGTATTATTGAGTATTTAGCCGTAAGAGCAAAAACTCCTAATTCAAAATCTCCTATTATTTGTCTAGTTGGTCCTCCTGGAGTAGGTAAATCAACATTAGCAAAATCTATTGCAGACGCATTAGGTAAGAAATTTGTAAAAATGTCTCTTGGTGGTGTACATGATGAATCTGAAATCCGTGGACATAGAAAAACTTATTTAGGTTCTATGCCAGGTAGAATTATTAAAGGTATGAAAACCGCTGAAGTAGTTAACCCTTTATTCTTACTTGACGAGCTTGACAAAATGACAAGTGATAACTTACATGGTGATCCAGCAAGTGCTTTACTTGAAGTTTTAGATCCTGAACAAAATACAAGCTTTGTTGATAACTATATTGAAGAACCTTATGACTTATCTAATGTTATGTTTGTTGCTACAGCTAACTATGCAGAACAAATTCCTGAACCATTGTATGACCGTTTAGAAATTATTGAATTAACTTCATATACTGAAAAAGAAAAACTACAAATTGCTAAAAATTATTCAATTCCTAAAATTTTTAAACAAACTGGTTTAAACGACACTGAATTGAAATTTAAGGATGATGCTATTTCATACATTATTAACCGCTACACAAAAGAAGCTGGCGTTCGTGAACTTGAACGTTTAATTAACAAAATCGCTCGTAAATTTATTGTTAAACAATTACATGATAAAAATATCAAAAATGAAATTATTGATATTGAAGCTGTAAGAAAATATCTTGACAAAGAAATCTTTGAATACAATGTCCGTGAGAAAGAAAATATTCCTGGCATTGTAAACGGCATGGCTTACACTACTGCTGGTGGTGATTTATTACCAATTGAGGTAACTTGTTTTGAAGGCAAAGGTCAAATTATAATCACTGGTAACTTAAAAGAAACAATGAAAGAATCTGCAACTGTTGCTATTGGCTATGTAAAAGCTAATGCTGATAAATATGGATTGAAAAGTTTCGATTTTAAAAAGAAAGATATTCATATCCATGTTCCTCAAGGTGGAATACCAAAAGATGGACCAAGTGCGGGAGTTACATTAACAACTGCTGTTATTTCAGCATTAACAAAACAAAGTGTGCCTGCAAATATTGCTATGACTGGTGAAATTACTTTACGTGGTAAAGTATTAATCATTGGTGGTATTAAAGAAAAAGTTATCTCTGCATTTAGGGGTGGAGTAAATGAAATCTTTATCCCAAAATCTGATGAACGTTTCTTAAAAGATGTTCCTGAAGAAGTAAAAAGCAAAATTAAATTTCACTTGGTGGAAAACTATAGCGAAATTTATAATGCAATTTTCAAAAAATAGTTAATGATAAATAAATTAATGTCTATCTCTAGTTAGATAGACATTTTTTCTTATTAGATTAATATTTATATAAATAAATGTATTATATTTATGTATGAATAGTCAACAAGTAATTACAAGCTTGCAGTTTGAACCATTTCAACTACGGCCACAAATTCTTTCGATTGCGGTTGTTTTGACTATCTTACTAATTGCTTTTATTGTTTATTATGTAAAACTAAAAAAAGTAAAACAAAATCAAGCACCGCATGGTTATGTATTAGCTGTGCAAATGTATGTTTCATATATTCGTGGACTTGTTATTGATATTCTAGGTCCTGAATTTGAAAAAATAACACCTTTCTTCATATATTTGTTTTCTTACATTTTGTTATCTAATGTCATTGGTATATTTGGTCTTGAAAACCCAACAACATCATTAACAGTTACCCTTTCTATGGGTTTAGTTATGTTTATAGGTTGTTTTGTTGTTGGTTTTAAATATCAAAAAATAAGTTGATTGAAGAAATTTACAATTTGTATTAATCTTAAGGGAAAGAAAATCCCAGTAATGATTAACCCAAGTGAAGTTATTTCTCAATTTACACCATTAATTTCAATTTCATTCCGTTTGTGAGGAAACATTTTTGCTGGAAGTTTAGTTACTGGCTTATGGTTTTATTTTACTGCTTATATTTCGAGAAATATTCCGTTCATTGGAATGTTTAATCTAATAGGCGGACTAACAGCAGCACCAATTCACATGTATTTTGATTTACTATGTGGCGTGGTACAAGCTTTAGTATTTACTTTGTTAACAATGGTTTACTGGTCTTTGGAAAAAGGAAATCAACAACCAAAGCAAGAAATCCAAAAAATCAATAAAGTAAATTTACAACAAAACGTAAAAGTTAACTAATTCAAAAGGAGAAAATAAAATATGGATATGGATTCTATTAGATACTTAGCTGATCTAGCTGCTAATGTTGGTGAATCTACCGACAAATTAGGAAGTTACATAGGTGCTGGACTTGCTATGTTAGGTGCATTAGGTACTGGTATAGGTCAAGGCTATGCAGCTGGTAAAGCTTCTGAAGCAGTTGCAAGAAATCCTGAAGCAGAATCAAAGATTCGTACAATGATGATTGTTGGATGTGCGATCGCTGAAACTGCGGCTATTTATTCATTAATTGTTGCAATTTTATTAATTTTCGTTGCTTAAGATAAATGAAAAAAAATGTTAAGTTGTTATTAACTATTAGTTTTAGTTCATTGGTAATCATTCCAATATTTTTTACATCTGGATGTTCACCAATAACAAAAGACGATGTAATTAATAATTTGCTACCAAACTTATGAGTGTTTTTAACCCATATTTTTGCTGCAATAGTTTTATTAATTGTTTGTATTTATCTTGTTTGAAACCCTACAAAAACTAGCTTAGCAAAGCGTCAGGCTTATATTCAAAATGAAATTAATCAAGCTGAAGAAATTAAAAATAAAGCATTAAAGCAGTTAGCAATTGCTGAGCAAAGTAAAATTGAGGCATTTGAAAATGCTAAGAAAATTATTGAAGATGCTAACAAACAAGCTTACCATAATAAAGCTGAAATTGAACAACAAGCTATTAACAATTCTCAAAGAATAATGCAGCAAGCTGAAAATGATGCTAAAAAGATAAAAACAAGTATTGAGCAGACAATGAATCAGCAAATTATTGATCTTGCTTTTGAAGCATCTAGTGCTTTATTGAAATCTAAAGTTTCTAAAAAAAATTCAAAGTCTTTTGTACAAGATTTCATTGCTGAACTTGAAAAACAAGATTCAAAAAATAATAAGAAGGAAAAATAATTATGGCCGATAATTCAATAATTATTTACTCATCTTATTCAATAGTGTTGTTTGAATATGCAAAATCTGAGAATGCAATTAACCAATATTTTGAGCAGGCTAAATGACTATTAAAAATTTTAACTGCTCAAAAACATTACTTACATATTTTTTTATCAGATTGCAGCATTAGTAAAAGCAATCGTAAACAAATTATTGATCTTGTTGTAAATAGAAAAATAAGTGAAAAATTTAAATATTTTTTATACACAATTATTGATTTTAATCGGGCAAAATCTTTAGTTAAAATTATTGAAAAATTTTTAGATTTGTGTGGAAAAGATCTACACATATTAAATGTAAGAGTTTACTCACCTTTTGAATTAAATACTAAATTAGATAGCAAATTAAAAAAATCTTTAGAAAAGTATTATCAATCAAAAGTTAATATTGAACACCATATCGATGCTAATTTAATTGGTGGAATTAAAATTGAAACTGATCATGGATCAATTGATAATACTTACCAAAGCAAATTAAAAAATTTAAAAGAAGCATTAACAAAATCAAATCAAAACAAAAATAACTAGTGGGAGAGATTATGGCTAAGAACATAAACAATTTTACAAGTGCTATAAAAGCAAGAATTCAAAAATATTCCAATGAAGCAATCATCAGTGAAGAAGGAAAAGTAATCTCTGTTGGTGATGGTATTGTTATGGTTTCAGGACTAAACAATGTAATGCTAAATGAAATGGTTAAATTTGAAAATGGTAGCTATGGTATGGCACTTAACATTGAAGAAGATTATACTGGCATAGTTATGTTAGGTGAATATGAAAATATTTTAGAAAATAGTATTGTTAAGCGTACCCACAAAATAGTCTCTATCGGTGTTGGTGATGCATTAAGTGGTCGTATAATTAATCCACTAGGTGAACCAATTGATGGCAAGGGTGCAATCAAATATGATCATTTTGAACCAATAGACACAATTGCTCCTGGTGTTATGCAACGTCAAAGTGTTGACAAACCATTAGAAACCGGTATTTTGGCAATTGATTCTATGTTCCCTATTGGCAGAGGACAAAGAGAATTAATTATTGGTGATCGTCAAACCGGTAAAACAAGTATAGGAATTGATACAATTATTAACCAAAAAGGTAAAAATGTTCATTGTGTTTATGTTGCAATTGGTCAAAAAAATTCTTCTGTTGTTCAAGCAGCATTAACATTGACAACATATGGTGCATTAAGTTATACAACCATTGTTTCTGCAACAGCCAGTGATATTCCTGCACTTAAATATATTGCGCCATTTGCAGGCATTACCATTGCTGAATATTGAATGAAAAAAGGTCAAGATGTTTTAATTATTTTTGATGACTTAACTAAACATGCTACAAGTTATAGAACTATTTCATTATTATTACGTCGTCCTCCTGGTCGTGAAGCTTATCCAGGTGACATCTTTTATTTACATTCACGTTTATTAGAACGTGCTGGAAGACTAAATAAAGAAAATGGCGGTGGTAGTATTACAGCATTACCAATCATTGAAACACAAGCTGGAGATATCTCTGCATATATTCCAACAAATGTAATTTCAATTACTGATGGTCAATTATTTATGATTACTTCATTATTTAATGAAGGACAAAGACCTGCTATTAGTGTAGGTTTATCTGTGTCTCGTGTGGGTTCAGCTGCTCAAATTAAAGCAATAAAACAAGTTGCAGGAAGTTTAAAACTTGACCTTGCACAATATGAAGAACTTTCTGCTTTTAGTCAATTTGGTAGTGAACTTGATGAAAATACTAAAAATATTTTGGAACATGGCAAACGTATTATGGCTTTGATTAAACAACCATTATGTAAACCAATTGACCAAATTGACCAAGCAATCATCTTATTATGTGTTAAATATCGTTTAATCAAATGGATTCCAATTGATTTGATTCAAATGTTTATAAATGGATTAATTAATAATTTTAAAAAATCACCATTAAGAAAAACTTTAGCAAAAACAAAAGAATTTGATGATAAGTTATTTAGTGCTTTTGTTAAAGAAATCAAGAAAAATATTTTGCAATTTATTTCTAGCATCAAAGATTACAATTTTGCCAAATATGGATCAAAAGAAGAGTTTGCAGAATTAAAAAAATAATTATGGCTTCGTTAAGTAACATTAGAAAACGAATATCAATAATACAAAAAACTTCAAAGATTACTCAAGCAATGAAGTTAGTTTCCACTATAAAAATTCAACATCAAAAGAATCGCTTTACTGATATTGCAAATTTTATGGACTCTTTATACAACTTGTTACATGACTTAGCTAAAAGTTCTAAATATGATAATGTTTTTAATAACCAACCTAAATCTAAGAAGAAACTTTACATATTAATTAGTTCTTCTCTAGGGCTTTGTGGTGCGTTTAATATTAACGTTGCTAAACATTTGTTAAGTGTTTTAAAACATGAAGATGATATTTATGTTATTGGTAATCGCGGATTAAGTTATTTACGTTCAAGAGGATATACTAATCAAATTAAAGCAACTTTTAATTTTGATACTCCAGATTTTAATTATTTAGAAATCTACCCAATTACACAAACTGCTATTAATGAATTTAAACAAGGTAACTATAGTGAAATTCATATTGTGTATACAAAATATGTTAACTCATTAAATTTTACACCAGTTGATCTAAAAGTTCTACCAATTGAGCGTTCATTGTTTAATGTACATGATATTGATGAAACTATTATCAATGAATTAAATGAAGAAAATAAAGTTATTGAATTTGAGCCTAAAAGATCAGAGATCATTACTAGCTTAGTGCCTTTCTTTCTTGGATCATTATTAGTTTCTTGTATTATTGAATCCCAATTATGTGAATATACATCACGGAGAAATGCAATGGAAACAGCAACTGATAATGCAAATGAATTAATTAACGATTTAAAAACCATTTACAACCAAGTACGACAAAACAAGATTACTCAAGAAATTACTGAAATTATTGCTGGAGCAAGTGAATAGGAGAAAACAATGAAAATTAAAAAAACAAAAAATACTAAAATTAATCGATCACAAAATGATAATGGTTGAATTATTGAAATTGTTGGACCTGTTGTTAATGTACAGTTTCCACATAAACAGTTGCCAAAAATTTATGATGCTCTAAAAATTGAAGTTGATAAAAACAAATATCTTATTCTTGAAGTTGAACAAATTTCTGGAGATGATGTTGTAAAATGTATCTCAATGGGTCCAACTGATGGACTAAAGCGTCTACAACCAGTTATTCAAACTCACCAACCAATTTTAGCACCTATTGGTGAAGGCGTATTAGGAAGAATGTTTAATGTTGTTGGTGAACCTATTGATAACAAACCAATGCCTAAAAAGAATATTAGTTATGCTCCTATTTATGCATCTGCACCTAATTTTGCAGAACAATCAACTAAAGTTGAAATGTTAGAAACAGGTATTAAAATTGTAGATTTACTAATTCCTTATATGAAAGGTGGTAAAATTGGATTATTTGGTGGTGCAGGTGTAGGTAAAACTGTGCTTGTACAAGAGTTAATCCATAACATTGCAACAAACCACAATGGATTAAGTGTCTTTGCTGGAGTAGGTGAACGAACTCGTGAAGGAAATGACTTGTATCATGAAATGGTAGATAGCGGTGTAATTAATAAAACTGCATTAGTATTTGGTCAAATGAATGAACCTCCTGGTGCAAGAATGCGAGTTGGTTTAACTGGATTAACTATGGCTGAATATTTCCGTGATAAAAAGCATCAAGATGTTTTGTTATTTATTGATAATATTTACCGTTTTACACAAGCTGGTAGTGAAGTTTCAGCGTTATTAGGCCGCATGCCTTCTGCTGTTGGTTACCAACCAACCCTTGATTATGAAATGGGTCAATTGCAAGAAAGAATTACTTCAACAAAGAATGGATCAATTACTTCAGTACAAGCAATTTATGTGCCTGCTGATGATTTAACTGATCCTGCGCCTGCAACAACATTTACACATTTAGATGCAAAAACTGTTCTTGATCGAAAAATTGCATCACTTGGTATTTACCCTGCAATTAGTCCACTTGAATCTAATTCAAGATTATTAGATCCAAATATTGTTGGTATTGAACATTATAAAGTAGCTCGTCAAGTTCAAGAAATATTACAAAAATTTGAAGAATTACAAGATATCATTTCTATTCTTGGTATTGATGAACTAAGTGAACAAGATAAAATTACTGTTAGCCGTGCTCGTAAAATCCGTAACTTTTTATCACAACCATTTTATGTAGCTGAAAAATTTAGTGGATATAAAGGTGTATATGTAAAAATTAGTGACACTATTCGTTCATTCAAAGAAATTATTGAAGGTAAATGTGACAACATTCCTGAACAATATTTCTTATATGCATCAACTATTGATGAAGTTAGAGCACGAGCAAAGGTTAAGAAATAATGTCTGGAAAAACTTTTCATTTAATCATTAACACACCAACTGGCATCTTGTTTGAAGATGATATTATTCAAGCTGAAGTTTGTTCATCAAGTGGATATTATGCTTTATTGGCTGACCACTCTCCAGTTATTGGTTCATTAAAAACAAGCATTTGTTATCTTCGCGATCAAAAAAATAACCGAGTAAAAACAATTGTTAATAACGGTGTCTTTCAATTTGACAAAAATGTTTTAAACATTTTTACTGACTTCTTTTGCTTTTATAATGATGATAAGAATGACATTCTTAAAATTAGACAAGAAAAAATTGACCAAGTATTAAATTCAAAAATAAATGATAATAAAATTTTTTCAATGACACTAGACAAATTAAAAGAAAATTTAAATCAATTAAAAAAAATAGCAAAGGTTTAATATTTAACATAGTTTGAAGTCCACGATGACAAATTAATTGAACTAAATTTATGAATTTCTTCTATTACAATAATAAATGCATATATTAATGACAAAATTATTAAAATTAATATTAATTTTTATAAATAAAATATCTAGTATACTAGATGTTTTTTATTTAAGTTTTGCTTCACAATTAATGATTTAATTTTATTAATGCGATCACTTTTTGTAAACTTCGCCAAGTTTAATATTTAATTCTTTTTATATTAATAAATATATAAAACTATAATTAGATTCATATGAAAAATATGAAAAATTTAGACAAAAAAGTAAATATTGTCATTAATGCTGGTAGTTCATCTATCAAATATAAAATCTTCTGAAAATCAAATGATGAAGTTATTGCTTCAGGACAATGTGAAAAAATTGGAAATCCACAAGGCATATTTTCACTAAAATATAAAGATAAAAAAATTGAGCAAACTTTGCCAATTAAAAATCATCAAGTTGCTATTAAAAAAATTCTTGATGAATTAACTAAAAATAAAATTATTAGTAATCTAAAAGACATCTATGCTGTAGGACACCGTACAGTTATTGGTGGTGATTTATGCAATAAATCTGTTATTGCTACAAAAGCAGTTAAAAAAGAAATTAGAGATAATTTTGATTTGGCTCCATTACATAATAAGCCAGAGTTAGAAACTATTGAAGTATTTGAAAAATTATTACCTGGTGTTAAAAATGTATGTGTTTTTGATATATCATTTCATCGAACAATTCCAGATTTTAATAACTATCCTATTAAACAAGACGTTGTTAAAAAATACAGAATATATAAATATGGTATGCATGGAACTAGTTACCGTTACATTGTGCAAAAAATGCAAAATGTTTTAAAAAAGAAAAATATAAATTTAATTGTTTGTCATTTAGGTAATGGTGCAAGTATCTGCGAAGTTATTAATAGTAAATCTTTTAACACTACAATGGGTTTAACTCCATTAGAAGGTTTAATGATGGGTACACGTAGTGGTGATGTCGACCCAAGCATAGTTACTTACTTAATTCGAAAAGGTTTTACTGCTGAGCAAGCTGATGATCTATTAAATAAGGAATCAGGCTTTAAAGGCGTAACTGGTTATAATGATTGTCGAGATGTTATCACAGCTTCAAGAAAAGGTAATAAACAAGCTACACTAGGTTTAAAAATGTTTGTTTCACGTATTGCTAAATATATAGTAACTTACGCTAATGAAATTGCCAATTATGGTAAGATTGATGCAATTGTATTTACTGCAGGTATTGGTGAAAACTCACCAACTATTATTAAAATGGTTATTGATAGTTTACCAATCTTAAATTTAAAATTGGATGAAAAGAAATTACCTATAAAATATGATGATTGAAAATTAATTTCTACAAGAGAATCAAAAATTAAAATTTATCAAGTTCATACAAATGAAGAACTAATGATCGAACAAGATATTAAAAAATTAGTTAAATAAAAACAATTGTTAAATTTAAAATAGACTATAGACTAAAAAGTATTAAACTAACATATTCTTAATATTTATAATTGTGAAGCAAAACTTAAATAAAAAAATAGTTGTTTTTCCACAACTATTTTTTACACTATGGCGGAAACGATGGGACTCGAACCCATGCATCGAAGAACGACCTAACACCTTAGCAGGGTGTCCTCTTAACCACTTGAGTACGTTTCCAAATGATAACTAATACTAATTATATATTAGCTATCAAAATTTATGAATTAAGCTTATTTAATTTTTGCACGCTTATTGCCTTTAGCAATTAAGTTTTCGTGTTTTACTTCGAAAATACTTGGGATAGTACAAATAAATATAAAGACCAGAAGTACAACTAATGTCATAATTGCGCCAAGCATTTCAACATTTCATGCATCTTGGCTATAAAGTTCCAAATTACCAGATGAATTAATAATATTGTTACCAATATCTTTAGCTCAACTAGCAACAATAACAATGTTGGCAAAAGATGAAACAATAATAAATGCCATACCTAAACCAATAATAATTAAACATACTCATGCAGAAGGAATAAAACTTCTGCATTGTTGTACTTTAATTTTTTTAGTGTGACGGTTAATTAATGCACCAGCAATTGGCAACAATACAAATAAGAATACAATAATTGAAGTTCAGTTAGCCATTAAATCAACAAATGAATATAATCTGTTCAAACTACCACCACTAACATCATATCCACTTACAGGATCTCCACCTAAGAATGGTGTTAATTGAGTTAAGCCATAACCATTAACATCACTGTAACCGAAGGCACCAATTAATGTTAATACTGCAAAGAAGAAAAATGTAATAATTCCTGAATATATAAGACCAACATAGGGGCGCGAAGGGTTTAATTTACTTTTATATTTAGCAGGGCAAGGTAAATCACCTATTTTAATTAAATCTTCAAAATATCTTGGATTATAAATAGCAAAACCATTTATAATGCCTAAAATTCCGAAAGCAATTAAAATTTCTATAACAGCTATTAATCAATGTGGAATTAATGCTAAACCACTAACTTTACCCATATTAGCATCACTTGTTCCAATTAATAATGAAATACCAATAACTAAGTCTATAATTGACACAATTAATAATCCTATTAATAATGCTTGTGGTGTTTTCTTTGGCTCTTTCATTTCTGACTGCATACCTGCCGCATTATAAAAGCCATCAAAAGCAAAGGCAATAGCAGGAATTGATCCAATAATACCAAGAATGCCTGATCCTCTTGTTAATAAAACAAATGTTACATGATCTTGTTTAACATCAGGTAATATTGTTGTACCACCCATTGGGTTTCCCGTAATTCCAGCTACAACAAATCCCGCAATAGCAGCAAATACTAATGGAATAAACTTAACAGATGTAATAATTCAGTTTTGAATGTTTCCAGCACGTGAACTAGTTCCAGAAGCAATAAAGAATCATAAAGTTATTGCTAAACTTATAAGTGCAACTATTCATCATGATGCCTGTCAACCAAATGCATCTTGAAACATCATGACAGCATAATATGGCATCAAGAAGAAATTTAATGGTAAATACAAGAAAGCCATAAAGTTCTTAGCAGTTTTATATAAGAACTTATTACAAAATGTTTTTACTCATCCAACTACTCCTAAGTTATCTGATGTGTTTACTGAAGAAACCTCCACTAAAGCAAGTCCCATACAAATAACACCAATAATTGAGAATATCCAAGAGATGATAGCCAATAAATAACTACCACCAACATTGGATAATATTTCACCATTCTTTAAAAAAACACCGGCACCAATTGATGAACCAATAACTAAAAGAATAGCAGAAAAAAAACCAATTTTTTTATTTTTAATTTCCGATGGGGTTGCTTTCGGTTTGCCAATAGTTTTTTGTGTTTGCTTTGGCATATAAAATACTCCTTATATTGTATATTTTGTATTATACAATAATACAATATATGAGGTATGATATACCTTATATCAAAATAATATCTTTAAAGTTTTTTTCATATGTAAAAACAAAATTAGCACTCTTTTTGTTAAAGTGCTAATTTTTTTGTATAATGTTATTAAAACAGAAACAAAAAGGAGAAAAAAATATGGCAAAGAAAAATTTAATTATTGGTATCGATCTAGGAACTACTAATTCTTGTGTAGCTGTCATTGAAGGTGAAAAACCACGTGTTTTAGAAACTCCAGAAGGTAAAAGAACAGTACCAAGTGTAGTTTCATTTAAAAATGGTGAATTTGTTGTTGGCGATGCTGCTAAACGACAAATGATTACAAATCCAAATACCATTTACTCTATTAAACGAAAAATGGGAACAAATGAAAAAGTTAAATTAGGTGATAAAATGTTTACACCTGAAGAGATTTCAGCTAAGATTCTTTCATATATTAAAAACTATGCTGAACAAAAATTAGGTCACCCAGTTTCAAAAGCCGTTATTACTGTTCCTGCATATTTTAATGATGCGCAAAGAACAGCAACAAAGAATGCTGGTAAAATTGCTGGTTTGGAAGTTGAACGTATTATTAATGAACCTACTGCAGCTGCTTTATCATATGGATTAGATAAATCAAACAAAGCACAAAAGATTTTAGTATGTGACTTAGGTGGTGGTACATTTGATGTGTCATTGCTTGAAATTGCTGATGGTACATTTGAAGTATTAGCAACTAGTGGTGATACATTATTAGGTGGTGATGACTGAGATAATAAGATTATTGAATGAATTATAGCTGAAGTTAAAAAAGATCACGGTATTGACTTATCAAAAGATAAGATGGCAATGCAAAGATTAAAAGAAGCTGCTGAAAAAGCAAAGATTGATTTGTCAGGTCAAAAAGAAACTCAAATTTTATTACCTTATTTATCAATGACTCAAAATGGTCCTATTAACGTAGAAAAAACACTAACTAGAGCTACATTTGAAAAATTATCACAAGATTTATTAGATCGTTGTGAGAAACCTATTTTGGATGCTGTAAAACAATCAAAATTAGATTTTAAAGATATTAACCAAGTATTATTGGTAGGTGGTAGTAGTCGTATGCCAATGTTCCAAGAATTAATTAAGAAGATTACTAATAAACCACTTAATATGACTATTAACCCTGATGAAGTAGTTGCAATGGGTGCTGCTATTCAAGGTGGAGTATTAACTGGTGATGTAAATGACATCCTATTGTTAGATGTAACTCCTTTAACTTTATCAATTGAAACTTTAGGTGGTGTTGCTACTCCTTTAATTAAAAGAAATACAACCATCCCTGTAAGTGAATCTAAAATCTTCTCAACTGCTGCTGATAACCAACCAGCTGTTGATATTAATGTAGTACAAGGTGAAAGACCAATGGCAAAAGATAATAAATCATTAGGTACATTCACTTTAAGTGGTATTGACCCTGCACCTAAAGGTGTGCCACAAATTCAAATTACATTTAACATTGATGCTAATGGTATCATGAATGTAACTGCTAAAGATTTAAAAAATAATAAAGAAGCAAGCATTACTATTAAAGGCAGCACAAACTTAAAAGAAGAAGAAATTAACCGAATGGTTAAAGAAGCAGAAGAAAATAAAGAAAAAGATGCTAAGATTAAAGAACAAACTGAAATTAAATATCGTGCTGAATCATTAATCACTACTTTTGAAAAAACAATGAATGATGAGAAAGCAAAGAATTTGTCTGAAGATCAAAAGAAAACTGCGCAAAAACAAATTGATGAATTAAAAGATTTGTTAAAGAATGAAAAATGAGACGAATTAAAGAAACGTCTTGATGCTTTTGAACAAGTTGCAGCACAATTCGCAAATCAGCAAAATAATAACAACAATAATTCTCAATCTGAAAATAATACAGATAAAAACAAAAAGAATTAATTAATAAAACTAATAAATTATTAAAAATAAAAAAGAAGTATGTTTAGTAAACTTACTTCTTTTTTAAATATTAATTGCAAATTAACTGTTATTTTTCAAGTTTATACAACAGGTTATAAATATTTACACCCAGTTGATGATGGCCTTCAGTGTTACGATCAAAAGCGCCAACCAGTCAATCAATATCTTGTTTAGTTACTTTTTTAATTTCTTTAAAATCAGTTAATTTTGTTGGTAAATTTAAAAGTTTAATGAAGTTTTGTATTTGTTTAATAAAATGATTAATAGACTTACTATTAAACAAAGCTTGTGACAATTCAACAGTTAAAGCTTTAAATTTTTTGTCATGAGCACACATGTACTTAATATATATTGGTGTGATTAAAGCTAAACCCGCTCCGTGAGATATATTTCATCTGCCGCTTAATGCATGTTCTAATCCGTGAACTTTTCAATCACCACCTGATGTATTAAATGCAGCTAAACTATTTAGTGATCATGATGAAGTTCATAATATGTTGGCTCTTGCTTGATAATCATTTGGATTTTTTAAGGCAATTGGAACAAATTTTAATAAGGTTTTAATATTAGCAACAATAAATTGCTTAGTTCATTCAAAATGTGTATTAACATCATAATATTGTTCTAATAAATGAGAAAAAATGTCAAAACTTCCACTAGCTGTTTGTCATTTACTTACACTAAAAGTATATGTTGGGTCTTCAAAACAAACAATAGGTCGGTTTTGATTAGCAACTCCTCATTTGTCATGAGTTTTACTATTAGTAATTACTGAACCATTGTTATTTTCACTGCCTGTAGCAGCAATAGTAATAATTGAAATAATAGGAATAGCAGGCTTATTAACCTTACCATCATTATCCATATATTTCCAAACATTCTTATATTGAGTGTTAGTAATTAGATTACTTACAACTTTAGCTTCATCTATAACACTACCACCACCAACAGCAATAATTAAATCAACCTTATTTTTTCTGCCTTTGATGGATGCATTATATGTATCAGTATCAATAGGATTTGGTTGAACACCGCTATGTTCAATGAATTTAATTTTTGTTTTTTTAATTTCTTTAATTATGGTGTTATAAATACCATTAATCTTTATTGAACCACCTCCATACATTATCATGATGCATTTTGGTTTTAATAATTTAATTTCTTTGCTAAGGTTGTGTTGTACACAATCCTTACCAAAATAATATTTTGTATTTAAAAATAATTGTAATCCCATATCAATAATTTTAAATTAACAAACAATTCTTCAAATTTTTTTCATATTTAATAACATAGGAGGGCCTATTAATGGACAAAATATTGATTTATATGTTAATCAAACATAACTTCATTTGGGATGAAGTATATTATGCTTTAAAAAATAAAGAAATAATTGACAAATCGGAAGTCAATAAAACTTGTACCAATATTAAATCTAAGTATATAACCATTATTAATGATAAGTATCCTTACTATTTAAGAACAATATTAAAGCCGCCATTTGCTATTTTTTATTATGGTAATTTTGATTTAATGAATAAGAAACATATTTGTATTGAAACAAATATTGATAATCAAATTTTAAAACATTTAAAATTTTTGGCAACAAATGATTATGTATTATGTTTTAAGGACTCTACATTAAATAATGAAAGCTTAAATTTATTAAATAAAAATCACTTACCATACATTGTCTACACAAATAATATATCAACAATAATTAACAACCGATCATTAAAGAAAATAATTGATATGAAGCAATCATGTTTTGTATCAGAAACATATGATTCTGAACAAAAAATGTCAAAAAGATTTTTTTATGGATCAGACATCCCAATAATTTTTTTCAACAAATTAAAACTAGAAAATCATCAAGAAAAAAATTATTTATCGCAAGAAAATCACAAAATTTATTTGTATACAAATAATATTTTAAATACTAATGAAGAACAAGAACTAAAATTATTAAAAATTAGAAATTTTAAAGAATTTAAAATAGTTTTTATAAATAAAAACTAAATAAAAATACAGTCTAAAACACCTATATCACATGAATAGTTTTATATAATTTACTCTAAACTATATGAACAAGTTGCTTATCATTGAGTCACCAAATAAAATCCATACAATAAATAAATATTTAAAAGATGATAATTTTAAAATCATTGCCACAATTGGACATATTCGTGACTTACCATCAAACAGTTTAGGTTTTGATGAAAAAACACTTGAACCTCGATGAATTATTCCTTCAAGCAAGAAGGGATTACAACCCAAGTCAAAAATTGTTGCTAATATAAAAGAAGAAGCAAAAAAAGCTGACGAAATATATTTAGCAACTGACCCTGATCGTGAAGGTGAAGCTATTTCATGACATGTTTACAGTATTTTACCTGATCAAGATAAGACAAAATGCAAACGGATTACATTTAATGAAATTACTAAGCCTGCTATTCTTGCAGCTTTAGAACACCCAAGGGATTTGGATGACAACTGAATTCACTCGCAATTTGCACGTCGTTTACTAGACCGTTTAGTTGGATATAAAGTATCCAAAGAAGTAAGAAAAAAAACTGGAGGAAGAAGTGCAGGTCGTGTACAATCTGTTGCTCTTAAAATGATCTATGATCGTGAACAACAAATTAAACATTTTAAACCAGTTGATTGATGAACACTAGACCCTATTTCAACAAAATATGGTAAATTAATTCTTCGTGAAATCGATCCAAAACTTAAAAATATAAAAATAAATAAAACTAATGATGAAAGTGTTAGTGGTGTTGACTTTAAAGATTTAGCTTCCGCTGAAAAAGTAAAGGCAGATTTAACAAAGGAATTTAAGATATATCGTATTGAAAAGCCTAAGCATTACTTTTCTAATCCAAAAGAACCTTATAAAACTTCTACTCTTCAGCAAGATGCAATTAACCGTTTAAAATGAAGTGTTACAAAGGCTACTTTTGTTGCACAAAAATTATATGAAGGTGTAAAAATTGACAATGAATATGTTGCATTAATTAGTTACCCTCGTACAGACAGTGTTCGTATCTCTCCATATTTTACAGAACAAGCTAAAAAATTTATTACCAGTGCATTTGGAGCTAAATATTTCCAAATCCATAAACAAACATCTGATAAAAATAATGCAAATGTACAAGACGCACATGAGGCTATCCGTGTAATCGATCCTTTTATTACACCTAAATCTATTAAAAACAAAGTAGAAAAAGAAGAATACGAACTATACAATTTAATTTGATGCCGTACTATTGCTAGTTTTATGACTCCTGCACAGTATGAAAATACTGTTGTGCGTATCATCAATAATGAAAATAAATTTTATACATATTCTCGAATTTTAGTTGAGCCTGGATATAAGAAAATTTATTTTGATGATACAGAATTACCAACAAGAGACTTGTGCCTTTCTGATAGTTTGTTAGGAAAAACAATTAATGACATTAAAACAATTGAAGTTAAAAAGCATACTTCTGAGCCACCTGCAAGATACACACAAGCTTCATTGATTAGAGAATTAGATAATGCTGGAGTCGGAAGACCATCAACATATCGTTCAATGGCTAATATGGCTATCGAGCGAGGTTATGCACAATTAAACTCACATTCCTACCAGATGCTATCTCTTGGTGATGATGTTGTTAAATTTTTAGATAAAAATTTTGACTTTATTATGGATAAAGATTTTACAAAATCTTTTGAAAATCAATTAGATTTAATTGCTGAGGGTAAACTTGATTGGAAATCCCCAATTAAGGAATTCCAACCAATTCTTAATAAATCAATTAAAAAAGCCGAAAAAGTTGACAACATGTCTAATTTTGTAAATAGAAAATGTCCAGAGTGTGGAGGCAATTTAGTATATAGATTTACTAAAGATAAAGGCATCCGTTTTATTGGTTGTAATAATTACCCTAAATGTAAATACAATGAATTTCCAAATGCATTCCAACCTAAAAAAACTGGTTTGAAGTGTCCTGAATGTGGTGGTGACTTAGTAATCAAAATAAGCAAACGTAAAAGAAAATTTGTAGGCTGTAGTAATTATCCAACATGTAACTTTATTATGAAAACTGATAGTGGTATGATTAAAACAATTGAAACAGCTATTAATGAAAATAAGATTCCGGATGTTAAAGTGGAAAAGGCAGTTTTTGAAAAGAAAGTCATTAAGCAGAAAGAAAACAAAAAGAAATAAATATGGCTATAAGTGAATTAATTACAGTAAATTTTGAACAAGCTATTCATACTAAAAAGTATGTTATTATTGATTTTTATGCAGATTGGTGTGGACCTTGTAAAATGTTATCGCCAATATTGAGCAAGCTTTCTGATGAATATCAAAATATTTATTTTTTTAAAGTTAATGTTGACCGTGAATCAGTGTTAGCAAAAAGGCTTAATATTCAATCCATACCTACAGTTCTACTCTTTAGAAATGCTAAATTAGTTGATATGTTTGTAGGCTACAAAAATCAAATTGATATTAGAAATTTAATTACTAAATTTCTATCCAATTAACTATATCTAATATATATAATATTCACATATGCCAAACATCAAACAAATTGTTAGTTCTGTAAGAAGTGCACAACAAAAGTTTGCAACTTTCACTCAAGAACAAGTAGATCACATATTCTATATGGCAGCAAAAGCTGCTAATATGCAAAGAATTCCTCTTGCCCAAATGGCTATAGCCGAAACCAAAATGGGTGTTCTAGAGGATAAAATTATAAAAAATACTTTTGCTGCTGAATACATATACAACAAATACAAATATATGCAGACATGTGGTGTTGTTGAAGAAGATATTGCTTCTGGATATAAAAAAGTATTAGTACCAAAGGGTGTAGTTGCTGGTATTATTCCAACAACTAATCCAACATCAACTGCAA
Organism: uncultured Ureaplasma sp.; assembly: GCA_902800015.1. Classification (GTDB taxonomy): domain Bacteria; phylum Bacillota_I; class Bacilli_A; order Mycoplasmatales; family Mycoplasmoidaceae; genus Malacoplasma_A. The sequence continues at coordinate 37,745 of CADCCU010000001.1, forward strand.
TCTATAAAATCTTAATATGTCTAAAGACACGTAATGGAATAATTATTTCCCCACACCCACGTGCTTATAATTGTACAGTTAAAGCTGCAAAGATTATTTTGGATGCTGCTGTTGCTGCTGGAGCTCCAAAGGATATTATTAGTTGATTGCCTCCTAATTCTTCAATGGAAGACACTGCTGAATTAATGAAAGAAAGTGATTTAATTTTAGCAACTGGAGGCAGTGGTTTAGTTAAAGCTGCATATTCATCTGGTAAACCAGCAATTGGTGTTGGTCCAGGTAACTGCCCAGCTATTATTGATACAACTGCTGATATCAGAATGGCAGTAGCATCTATCATTCAATCAAATACATTTGATAATGGTATGATTTGTGCTACTGAAAACTCTGTTATTGCATTAAGCGGAATTTATGATAAAGTAGTTGCAGAATTTAATAATCAACAAGCATATGTAATAACTAACAAAAATGATGCTAAAAAAATATGCAACAAAATGTTTTTAACTGATAAAAGTGGTCATCATGTATTAAATCCTGCAATAGTAGGACAAAATGCTCAAAATTTGGGAAAAATATTTGGTATTAATGTTCCTAAATGAGCTAAGATGTTAGTTGTTGAAACTACAGATTGCACAATAAAAAATCCATTAGCTCATGAAAAACTAACGGACTTTGTATCACTATTCAAGGCAAAAGACTTTGATGATGCTTTAAGGATACAAAAAGAATTATTAAAACTTGGACCCGGACATACTTCTTCACTATTCTGTGATGAATTAGCCGGAGCTGATAAGGTTATTAAATTCAGTGATAATGCAAATACTGGAAGATTAATCATTAACTCTCCTTCATCATTAGGTGGTGTTGGTGATTTCTATAACTTTAAATTATTACCTACATTCACAATTGGCTGTGGTTCTGTTGGAGGTAATGCAACAAGCCAAAATATTGGACCAGAAAATTTATTAGATGTAAAGCAGGTAGCTATGCGTAGAGAAAATATGTTATGAATGCGTATACCAAGTAAGGTGTACTTTAAATATGGCTGTATTGAAGAAGGCTTAAAAGATTTAAGAGATGATGGAGTTAAAAAAGTTTTCATTGTTTCTGATAATTTTATTTGAGATATGTTTGGTCAAAAAATTACTCATATCTTAGAAAAATATGGTATGAAAACAAAAGTTTTCACAAATGTTGAACCAAACCCATCATGTGCTACAACATATAAAGGAGCTAAAGAAATTAAAGAATACAACCCTGAAGCAATTATTGCTTTTGGTGGTGGTAGTTCTCTTGATGCTGCTAAGATGATGTGATTCTATAATGAATATCCTGATGTTAAATTTGAGGATTTAGCTGTAAGATTCTTAGATATTCGTAAACGTGTTGTAAAATTCCCAACACCTAAGAAAGTACAATTAGTTTGCATTCCAACAACAGCTGGTACAGGATCAGAAGTTACACCATTTGCTATTATTACTGATGAAAAAACACATATTAAATATTCATTAGCAGATTATGCACTTGTACCAAATATTGCAATAATTGATGCACAATTTATGATGTCTTTACCACCAAGAATGACTGCTGTAACTGCTGCTGATGCATTCAGCCACTGTTTTGAATCATATGTATCAGTTCTTGCTACAGATTTTACAAGACCGTATTCAATTCAGGGTATAAAATTGATTTACAAATACTTAAAACGTGCATATGATCATGGAACAACTGATAAAGAAGCAAGAGAAGCTATTGCTCATGCAGCAACTATTGCTGGAATAGCATTTGGTAATGCTTATCTTGGTGTAGTACACTCACTATCACACAAAATTGGTGGACACTTTGGTGTAATGCACGGTGCTGCTAATGCTATTTATTTACCATATGTAATGCGTTACAATGCTGCAAAATATGAAAATGAAAAGCAAATGTACTGACCACAATTTAAATACAATGATGTAAGAGAAAAATATTGTGAAATTGCTGATATATTAGGCATTAAAGGTAAAACACAAGCACAAAAGGTAGATAATTTGATTAAAGAAATTCAAAAATTATTTGCATCGGTTAACCTATGAAAAACAACAAAGGAATATGGTGTAAAAGATGCTGATTTTGAAAAAATTCTTGATCAAATGTCAGTTGAGGCGTTCGATGACCAATGTACAGGCGCTAACCCACGTTTACCAAGAGTAAGTGAATTAAAACAATTATTTATCGATGCACATTATGGAAACAAAATCCAAAGTATTGATGCACAAGATAAAAGTAACGAAAAGAAATAATGAATACTTCTAAAATAAATGATGATAATGTACATGGTATAAAAAAAACAAATACCAAAAAAGTTAACACCACTCGCAAATTGGAATATGTTAACGGTAAAACTGTACAAAGAATGAATTTATGTCAAGCATTCACAAGGATGACATATGCAAATGTAATTATTGGTGCTGTTTTATACCTAATTACAATGATTACGTTATTTGGGGCAAGAGTTAATGACCCTAATAACTTATGACTAGGTTTTTGAGTAGTTTTAAGACTAAATGGTGCCGCTCTTTCTGCATTTGCTATTATAGTTTTTTCACTTGATAGTTTATGATTAGCATCATATGCCACACAGTTAGTAGCTAATATCGTTTTACACAATAAAGTGAAGTTAATTTATGTACCTGCTTTTTTAATTGCTTTAAGTGTTTCTATACTATTGATGTTAATCTTAGGAGGATGTTGTAGCCCTGCATATCTTGAAATTGGAGACATATCTTCATGAATTTATATTTCATGAATGCGAACTTTAACTATAAAAAATGTGGGCTTTTCAACATCATTAACTTCAGGAGCAATAATTATTTTATTAGAAATAGTACTTATCTATGTGGCATGCATTGGATATACTATTTATTACCACACTTATAAAATTAAAAAAAGTAAATTGATAAAGTAGCAAATAACTTGATGAAATTAATCGTTGGCCTTGGAAATTTTCCTACTGAATACAAAAACACCAAGCATAATGTTGGTTTTATGGTTATCGATGCTTGATTACAAAGAAATCAAACTTTTTTAGACAAAAACGAATTTAATGGATGATTCCGTAAACTAAATAATAAAAATGGTGAACAATTTATTGTTGCTAAACCTTATACCTATATGAATTTATCTGGACAATTTGTGCAACAGATTGTTAAATTTTATAAAATTGATCCAAAGGATATTTTGATTATCTTTGATGATTTAGATACTGATGTAGGTAATATCCGTGTTAGATCAAAAGGTGGTAGCGGTGGACATAATGGTATTAAAAATATCATTGAATTGCTTCATACTGAAGAAATTAAACGTATACGAATTGGTATTGGTAGACCTATTGATAAATCTAAAGTGATTAATTACGTCTTATCAAAGTTTACTAATGATGAATTAGTAAAGATAAATCCAATTGTTGAAATTGCCGTTGATATAATTAACGATTTCATTGACAACGTTGATTTTGAAAAAATAATGAGTAAATATAATCAATAATAATATTAAATATTATTAAAATATATACATATGAATAAATTCATTAAAACATTAGGTTGAATGTTTGCTGTTGTTTTTGTGTTTCTTATTTTTATATGTAGAGCTGGTCACATTAAATCTAAATATAAAAAATATTTAACAGATCCTACAGCAATGCCAATTGAGATTCGTTATCGTGCTGTTTATAAACTTGCTAAGAATATACTTTTTATCAAACGATATAAAGTTATATCTCAAGGAGCTGTTCGTTTGCCTAATATCCCAGCATTATATGTTGCAAATCATAAATCTAATATTGATCCTATTGTTCTTTTTAAGACTTTATATGAAAATGCAAAGATTCCATATTTTCGTTTTGTTGCTAAATATGAATTATCTGATAACTCATATATTGCTGCTGCTTTAAAGCTTATTGACACAATTTTTATTGATCGTAAAAATTTTCGCAAAACTTTAACTGTATTTAAAGATGAAATAAATTTTAAAGAAGACAAACGAACAATTATTATTTTCCCTGAAGGAACAAGGATATATAATCCTAATGAAATTGCTTCTTTTCATGCTGGAAGTTTTAGGATAGCTTACGATTCATTGATTCCAATTGTTCCAATTGCTATTGCTGGAGCTATTGATACAGATAAAACTAAACATGAAGGCAATTACAAAAATAAAGCAGGAGTAATTTATCTTCATTTTTTAAAACAACTAAGACCACAGGAATATGCAAATACTAACATTAATTACACAGCTGTTGAAATTCATGATCGTATTTTAAAAGAGTACATGCGTATTTTTAATTTAATTAAAGATAACAAACCAAATCAAAATGTTTTTAATGAAAAAGATAACTTTTCAAAGGAAAGTAGAAACTAATGAAACAATATTTAACATTACTAGAACATATCCTTAAAAATGGTAAATTAAAACATAATCGAACTGGTATTGACACCATATCAACATTTGGTTATCAAACTTCTTATGATATATCTGAATATTTTCCACTTTTAACAACTAAAAAAGTCAATTATAAAGCTATTATTGCTGAACTTTTATGGTTTATTAAGGGCGATACAAATATTAAATATTTAGTTGATAACAATTGCAATATCTGAAATGATTGACCGTTTGATAGTTATAAAAAAACACCAGACTATAAAGGTGAAACATTAAAAGAGTTTGCTCAAAAAATTAAAACCGATGGTGAATTTGCTAAAAAATATGGTAACCTAGGTCCAGTTTATGGAAAACAATGAAGAGATTTTAATGGTTTTGACCAATTAAAATGAGTTATTAATGAAATTAAAACTAATCCTGATTCACGTCGTTTAATTATTAGCGCATGAAATCCAAATGATGTAAGTAAAATGGCTTTGCCGCCTTGTCATTCATTATTCCAATTTTATGTACAAGATGGTAAATTGTCATGCCAACTATATCAAAGATCAGCTGATGTATTTTTAGGCGTACCATTTAATATTGCTTCATATTCACTACTTACTTATATCATTGCTAAATACACAGGGTTAAAACCTGATAAATTTGTTCATACATTTGGTGATTTACATATTTATGTAAATCATATTGAGCAAGTTAAAACTCAACTATCACGAATACCAAAAAAATTACCTAAATTAATTATTAAAAGAATTCCAGAACATATTGAAGATTTTCAAATTGATGATTTTGAAATTGTTGATTATGATCCAGAACCTATGATAAAAGCAGAGGTAGCAGTTTAATATGATTAAAATGATTTGATGTGAAGATATTAATCATGGAATTGGTATTGATAATAAATTACCATGATGAATAAAAGAAGAAATGAATCATTTTAAGAAAACAACAATGAATCAAATTGTTGTTTGTGGCGACAAAACATTTGCTTCTTGAGGTAATAAACCATTACCTAACCGACAAAATGTTGTTATTACTTTGGATAAAAATTTTAAGGCTCCAGAAGGTGTGCAAGTTTTTCATGATTTTAAAAAACTGATTGATACATTCAAAGATAAAGATATTTATATTATTGGTGGCAAAACAATATATACATTGTTTTATCCATATGCTGATGAATTAATCATTTCTACATTGAAAAAATCATATAATTGTAACCTATTTATGCATTTTGATTTAAATGATTTTGATAGATCTCAACAAGTGTATTATGATGAATTTATTGTTAATTATTATAAGCGGGTAAGAAATGGTAAACAATAATTTAAATCTTGAATTAAAATTAAATGATTTTGAAGGCCCATTAGATTTACTTGATACTTTAATTAGAGAAAAGAAAATGGACATTCTTAATCTTGATATTGAATCTTTAACTAGTCAATATCTTGATTACATCAAAAATCAAATTAACACCATCAATATTGAACTTGCTAGTGAATATCTTGAAATGAGTGCATATTTAATTGCCCTTAAATCAAAGAAATTGATTCCGAGTGAGAACGAATTACAAAATGATAGTGCCTTTGAATATGAACGTGATAAATTAATTGAAAGAATTATTCAATATCGTAAATATAAAGAAGTTGTTAGTCAATTGCAAACAAAAAGTGAAATAAGAAAACAAATGTTAGATAAACAAACTAATGATGCAAAAGATTATGAACCTGATAATTTAATTGAAGAAGCATTACCAGAGAAAATTAATGTGCAAAAAATATCTAAAGCGATAACTGATGCAATTGACAAATATTTAATGACAAGCATTATTCAACGTAAAATTCTTGTTCAGGAACTATCTGTTCAAGATATTGAAGATCAATTATGAGATTTTTTAAAATCATATAAAAATAAAACAATTAGTTTTAGTGAATACTTATCAATAATTGATCCGATTGAAATTACACAACAATTTATTGTAACAACTTTCCTAGCTATTTTAGATTTGGTAAGATATAGTAAAATTACAATTACACAAAATCCAAAGGATAATGAAATTCTTATTAATATTATAAAGGGTTAATTATGAATAACAATACAAAATCAATCATTGAAAGTCTACTTTACATTAAAGGAAGAGATGGCACAACTGTTAATGAAATTAAAAAAGTTATTAATCTACCAGTAGATGATATCCGTAAATTACTAAAAGAAATGAAAAAGGAATATGATAAAAATGTTGATCGAGGAATTACCATTCAACAATACGGTGACACATACCGCTTATTAACTAAAAAAGAAAATCATGATATACTTACTTTAATTTACGATACAAAAACTAAAAGTCCACTTACCCAATCATTATTAGAAACTTTAGCTATTGTTGCTTATAACCAACCTTGTCCTTCTTCACTTATAGAAAAAATTAGAGGACATAATGCATTGAATGGATTAGAAAAATTAACTAAATTAGATTTAATAAAATGCGTTGGTAGGGCTAATACTCCAGGCAAACCATACTTATATGAGATTACTAATAAGTTTTATGACTTATTTGGCATTAAATCAATGAAAGAGTTGCCAAACATTGATGAAAATATAAATCTTGATGATTTAGACAATTCATTTGATTTTTTTGACTCAAGTAAAGAAGATGGGAAGACTAAGAAAAATTAAAAATGATTTAGAACTTGTTCAAAGTTCTAATTATTATTTCAAAACACTTTCTAAGAATAAAAATCAAAATTACCTAGATATCGGAATGGGCAAAGGTGATTTTATTATTAATATGGCCTTAACTAATAACAAAATTAACTTTTATGGATTAGATAAATTCCCTACAGTTATTTACAAGGCAATTAATAAATTAAATAATTTTGATAAACCAATAAAAAATATAAAGTTTTTGGCAATTGATGTTATTGATATTTTTAAATATTTCCCAAAAAAATACATTGATAAGATATTTTTAAATTTTTCAGATCCTTGACCAAAAAAACGCCATGCCAAAAGAAGACTGACTTCAAATACTTATTTAGATTTCTATAAACAATTATTAAATAAAAATGGTGTTGTGGAATTTAAAACTGATAATGATAACCTATATGAATACTCATTAGAGACAATTAAAAATAGAAAAGATATTAAGATTATTAAATTCTCTAAAAATTTATATAAATCAAATAAAACAGACACGATATTGACAGAATATGAAAAAAAATTTATTGGAATGGGTATTCCAATAAAATATATTTCTTTTAAATTTGATTAAATTTTATTTTTTGTAATTAATTTATCATACAACCAATATTTTTTAAAGATTTCTAATAATTCAGCATTTAATTTAATTGGTTCCATTGATAAAGTACGATGAATATTTCTATATGAAAAAGTAATATCACCATTAGTTTCACTGACAACAAATGATAAACAATCATAGTGTTCACAGATACCAAAAGCTGCACGGTGACGTGCACCATATTCAACAGAAAGAATTCTTCTTGTTAATGGTAAATAGCTTGATACACTAACTATTTTTAAATCTCGAACAATCATTGCCCCGTCATGTAATGGTGATTTGTGATTATAAAAAACGCTAACAATAAATTCTGGAGAAAACTCAGCTTCAACTTTAACACCTAAATCAATATATTTGTTTAAATTGTCTCTATTTTCAATAACAATTATACCACCAACCTTATTAAAAGAAAGTCTAGCTAATGAAGTTGACATATTGTTAATAAAAGCATCAATTTCATAGGTTGTTCTTTTATTTTTCTTTCCTTTTTTTGAACGTTTAGTAAAGTAAGTTTGAAACCTTTCTTGAAAAATTATTGAAAATACTTGAATGAAAATAACTATTACTAATAGAATAATAGTTAATATAAAAAGCATTTCATTTGTTTGACTATCCATTGATTACTCCTTTTTTTTAGCTATTTCTCTAATATATTCTGATACATCTTTAACTAGGTGTTTATACTCTTTCTTACTTTGTAGGGTAAAACCTGCTGCATGAATATGACCGCCACCTGAATATTTTTCAGCAATTTTATTAATTGGTATATCGCGACTACGTAATGATCCTCTTCATTTATTAACAGTATTATCGTAATAGATAGTCATTCATACGTCTAACTCTTTAACGTTGTTAAAAACATGGACCATGCTAAATCGTAAATCTATATCAAATTTGTCAAAAGCATTGCGTGGAATTACAGCATAACCAAATCTTAGGTCTTTATCAAATTTAATTAAACTAGCAATATATGATTCAAATCGCAATTGTCTGAAAGACTTTAAATAGATAGATTTATGAATTAAATTACGATCTAATTTTTTGCTGATTAACTTAGCGGCTAATTCAAAAGTTTTTTGTCTTGTTGTATCGTATAAGAATCTTGCGGTATCAGTTAAAATACCTGCATATAAATATAATGCTACTCGTTCACTAACATATTTTTCGTCCCAATTGTACAATAATGTACCTACTAATTCACATGTTGATGAGGCTTTATCATCAATGTATTCTATGTTTGAAAAGTTTTCAATTAACGGATGGTGATCGATTCTAATAAGTTCCTTACAGTATATTTGTCGGTTTGATCATACCCTCTTAGCATTAGCTGTATCTAAAATAATACCTAATGAGTCTTTTAGGAAATTATTTGTAATATATTTGTGATCAAACACAAATAAATCTTTACCAAAACTATCACTTAAAGTGTCTAGGCCAATAACTTCAACATGCTTCTTTGGATATTTATCATTCAAATATAGTTTTAAAGCAAAACATGAACCTAATGCATCGAAATCAGGAATTTCATGAAAAAACAATGAAATATTATCATATTCTTCAATTTTTTGAATAATCTGTTTTTCTATAAACGTCATATGTTAATCTATTATTTTAATATATTTAGTTAATGTATCATCAAAAATTTTATCAATGAGCATTAGCTCAGATTCTAATTTTTCAGCAATATCAATCCTAGGTTTAGTTGCAGGTGATTTAGGCACAAATAATGCACAACAATCAGCATATGGCAAAATAGATATATCATAAGTGTTAATTTTTTGTGCTATTTTTATAATCTCTATTTTGTCATAAGTTAGCAAGGGCCTTAAAACAACAGTTTTGTTATCAAGCACATTCTCAATAGTTTGCATACTTTCAATTGTTTGACTTGCAACTTGACCTAATGATTCTCCAGTTGCAATTGCGTCATAGCTATATTTTTCTTTAAGATAATTTGCAATTCTAAAAAAATAACGACGCATTAAGGTTATTTGATATGACTTATCACTTATATGAGCTAGCTCATGTTGAATCATTGTAAAATTAACAACAAAAATCCGTGCTTTCTCTAATTTTCCATCCAAAGTTATTGCTTTAACTAAATCTTCAACTTTTTTTAAAGCTAAATCAGAAGTATGTGGTGGAGTAATGAATGTAACAAAATCAACATGAAGTCCTTTTTTCATCACTAAGCTTGAAGCTACTGGTGAATCTATACCGCCAGAAATTAATGATAAAGCCTTACCATTAATACCGATAGGAAATCCTCCAATACCTTCTATTCTTGCAAAGAATAGGATAATGTTATTAGTATGAATTTCAATATTAATTGTTAAATCTGGATTATCCATAATTACTTTTTTGTTTTTAGTATTTTTAAGAATTACTTCACCAATTAATTTTGAATAATCCATAGAATTGATTGGAAAAGTTTTATCGTGTCTTTTAGTGTTAACTTTAAAAGTTGTAAAGTCTTTATTTTTAATTAATTCTAAAACTTGATCTTTTACTTGTGCAATCTGATTACCATTGATTTTAAAAGCTTCAATAATTTGAAAAATACCAGGAATTCTTTTAACAATATTCAATACTTCTTGATATTCATTATCATTGCAAATTATTTCCATACAATCAAACTTCTTAGCAACAACTACTGAATTAAATTGTTTAAGAGCATAAATGATGTTTTTATATAAACAATCAATAAAATTGATTCTATTTTTTCCTTTTAAAATTAATTCACCATATTTTAGATAAATAATCTTACATAAATTAGATGACATTAATACCTAACTCCTCAGACAATCATTTTTTATCTCGTTCTTCTAATTTCATTGAATAATGATTATCTATCACATATAACTTATATCAATCTCTTGCATAGGCAATTGTTGATTCTAAATTATTAAAATCATTAATGTTTAGTTCAGCAAAATGAATCTCATGTTTGTCAGCATCAAATTTTTCAGGATAAACATAATCTTCTGGTTTTAAAAATGCAACAGCAAATATTCCATTCTTAACATTGCGTAAATACATATATAGAAGTAATTGTAAACAATATTCAGTTGATACTTTAAATTGTTGATTTACAAATCATGACTCTTTCTTTTTACCTATCTCCTTAATAATTGGGAAATTGTTAGCATCTTTTTTAATACGAAAAGAACCATTGATTTTTTCATATGATAATTTATCTTCACTTGATGTTTTGATTTCTAACATTGGTAAACCTTGATCATAAGCAAAATTACCATTATTATCGATAGGTTCACCATCGGGAATACCACCAAATATAGGATCATCAAAAACATTTCATTTAACTTCGATTGGGTTGTAAACTTTAAATTTAATATTGGTAATTTTTGTTACATAATCTCTGATTTTTGGTTCTATAGTTGATCCAACAATTGCTAATGTTGGATCCATCTCATCTTTATAAATATTAACAATTGTACACCATGCTTGTACTGGTGATGTATATTGATTAAGATTTAATATTGAAGCAAATCTTGAACCTGTTATCTTTTTGAAATACTTTTTATTTTTATTAACATATTCATCAGATAAGTAAATCCGATCATTTTTAATATAAAAATCTTTATTAATTTGTTTAGTAAAGGGCATAAAGTATTTCCTTTCTAATTAAAAATTTCATTAAATTTATCACCGACATTATATTCAGAAGGTAATTCAATAATCCCAACATCGTTAAATTTATCATTATGTAAATTCAATTCCCTTTTGCTACACAACATTCCAAATGATTTAATTCCTAATAATTGACCGTTTTTAATTATTTCTCCACTTGGTAAAATTGCTCCATTTAAAGCCACAACAACTTTAATTTCGTTCTTTGCATTTTTAGCTCCACAAACAATTTGTAGTTCATCATTACCGACATTAACTATACATTTATGCAAATGTGTGCCTTTTATTTCCTCACATTGTTTAATTTGACCAACAATAAAATCATTTGTATCAATAAGCTTAGATAGATCAATATTAGTAATTTCTTTAACTTTCAAACATAATTGATTATCAAATTTTAAATATCCATCATTGAGCTTCATATGCTTATCAAAATTAAAGATATTGATAAAACTAACTTCTTTATTTTCGTTATATCCTACACTAAAATTATCATTAATTTCAACATTAGTGATTTTTTTATCATTAATTACAATAACCAATGTGTTATTTAATATTTTTTGATTATAGAATGCAACAACCATAATATTAAAATATTATATAATGAGTAATGCATTAAAATATGAAAAAAATAGCATTTATTGTTGATACTTCAAGCAGTATAAAAATTGATGAATTTAAAGATGTTTATGTTTTACCACTTACAATAAACGTCACTAACACAAAAACTAATGAAATAAAATCTTACCACGACACAGTTGACATTGCTAATAACGATGTAGCTAAATTTTTAAGTGATAAAAACTGCAATGTAACAACTTCTCAAGCATCACCAGGTAATATTATTAATTTTGTAGAAAAAATTTATGATAAATATGATGAGATTTATGTTCTTCCTATACCTTTATATCTTTCAGGATGTGCATATACATGAGATCTAATTGCTAAAGAATATGATAAACTTATTGTTGGTTTAGAAAATACTGAAGTTCTTGAAGGTATTAAATGGCGTGTTGAAAATTTATTAGAAATGGTTAGAAATAATACACTAACTCCCGCAACATTTAAGGAACATCTTAAAAAACAACAAGAAAATGAAATAGGTGTACTTTTTATATCAGATATTACTCAACTTGCTAAAGGTGGAAGAATTTCAAATTTTAAATCGTTGATATTAAAGTTTTTAAAGTTAAATATAGTTATCACATGTGATAAAAGAGGATTGCTATTTTTCAAAACAACCAAAGGATTAACTAAAGGATTTGACGCAGCAATAGAGGAATACAAAAAAAGAATTCCTGGTTTTTCTTTAGATAAAATTAAAAACGTTTGTGTTCAATTCGGAACAAAAAATGAAAATAGTCCAAATTCGATTCAATTAATGAATTACATTAAAAGTGTATTGCCTAATGATTGTAAAATTACAACTGGATATATTCCTAATGTTATCCTTGCGCATACAGGTGATGATGCAATAACAATCAAGATAAAAATTTAATTAGAATTATTTACTATGGAAAAGAAAAAAATAGCAATTATTACAGACTCATCAGCTGGAATTAAAAATCAAGAATATAAAAATGTTTATGTTCTACCATTGGCTGTCAATGTTTTAGAGAAAAACCAAAACAATGAATCAAATCTAGTCTCATATAAAGATGGAGTTGATTGTGACAATGCTAAGATTGTAAAAATGTTAAAAAATAGGAAATATACAATTACAACAAGTCAAGCTTCACTTGGTGAGATCATCAATATTTTAGATCCTATATATGATAAGTATGATGAATTTTATGCTTTACCAATTACAAGTTCTACATCAGGTAGTGAGAACACTTGAAAAATAGTTGCGAATGATCATAAAAAATTGCATGTTATTCACCAACACATGGGCGGACCAATGCTACAATGATTCATCAATGATTATTTGAAAATGATTGAAAAAGGTGAACTTAATAGTAAAACTATTGAACAATACAATATAAATGCTAAAAATAAAATTATTGGTGGAATGATTGTTGAAGATGTAAGACAACTTGCAGCTGGTGGTAGAGTAAAAACATTAACTGCTTTCATGCTTAATATTCTTAACATTAAAGTGAATATTTCATTAGATGATAAAGGAATGAATTTTATTAAAACAGCTCTTACTTATCGCAAATCAATAGATTGTATTTTTAAATACTTTGCAAACAAAATTACTAATTTTGATGTTAAAAATATTGCTGAAGTAATGTTTATTCGTAATACTAATGAAACAAAGCAAAAGCAAATTGATCAAGCAATCAATTATGTTAAAGATAATTTATCTGGATTAAATATTAAATACCTATATAAAATCATGCCAAGTGTTTTAACTACACATGCAGGAAATAATTCTTTAATTGTTGCAATTAAAATGAAATAATTTATTATTTATTTGCCCAATTTAATTGAGCAACAGTTTTTGGATTTGAATTATATTTAATATCTTTAATTGTACCATTTGAAATATTAATTACCATTGTTGCTAAATCAGCTAAAATTGGATTGTGTGTAACAATAATAATTGTTGTTTTATATTTTCTATTAATATCAACAAATAGATTTAAAATATTTTTTGACATTTGTTCATCAATAGCTCCAGTAGGTTCATCACCAAATAGTATATTTGGATTCTTAGCTATGCTACGAGCAATTGAAACTCTTTGTTGTTGACCACCTGATAACTCATTTGGATATTTGTTGGCTTGGGTGTTTAAATCAATCGATTTTAAAATTTCATCAATTGGAATAATTCTTGATTTTTGGTGCTGTAAGTTCTGACCGATTTCAATATTTTCACGAACAGTTAAATTTGGTAATAATCCATATTGTTGGAAGACATAACCGATATTATTTCTTCTAAAGGTAGTTAATTTGCCTTGATTATAATCAATTAAATTCTCACCTGCAATAATTGTATCACCATATGTGGCATTGTCCATACCAGAAATAATGTTTAACAATGTTGTTTTGCCACAACCACTAGGGCCAAGAATAACAACAAATTCACCTTTTTTAATTTTTAAATTTATATTACTTAAAACTTTTGTTGCTAACACCTTGTTGTTATAGTATTTAACAACATTCTTTAAAATAACTGCTTCTTCGTGCTCATCAAATTCAGAAAAGTTTTTGTATTCATCTTTGAATCTGATTATTTCATTTTTAATTACATCTTTTTGATCATAATATTCATCAAGAAGTTTTGATTTGTTAATTAAATATTCATTTTTATCAATTTTCGAAGTACAATAAGCTTTTTTATTATCAGCCAAATTTTTATCACGTTTATTTTTTAATGTGTGACATTTTTTATGTAGTAAATTAATTTGTTCAATTAATTTTTTCTTTTTTGCTAATTGTTTAATAGCGATATTTTTTTGATTTTGCTTAAATTGAATATCTTTTTTAGATTTAGCTAATTTAGCAACAAGTCAAGCATGATAACGATTAGCAAAAGAAATTTTAATGTTTTCAATATCGTTCGTGATATTAATCAACTTTTTATTATTTTTTTTAATACGTTTTTTTATTGAATATGTTGATTGATGGTTAATAATGCGTGATTTTAAACAAATATCTCTTAACCAATATAGTTTATTTGTGCAAAATAGTTGTTTTCTTAAATAACGATTTAGTTTACGAATTAAAGATAATTTATATGGGAAAATTTTATTATCAACATTTTTTGATTCAACATAACAAATAAAATGATATAGACGATCAGCATCTATTTGTTTAGTTTCATCATTAAATAAACTATATTCATACATTGCATATTCATTTTTAGTAAATTTAGATTGATAATGATTTAATTGAGAATTAATTCGAGAAATTTTCAGAATTGCTTTCTTTTTATTACGAAAAGACTTTGGATTGATAACTTCAATTTTGTCAGATTCATTTTGTAAAATTGATAGTTTATCTTTAAAACTATTAATTATTTTTGTTAAATCATTATTTTCTTTTTTAGTTTTATTTAATTGCTTCAAATTTCTAATTTTCATAATTCTCCTTTATACTTATTTAATTAACTCAATTAATGATGAGCGCTTTAATGAAATGTATGAATTCAATCCAGCAATACTGAAGATTACACTAACTACAGCAGTAGATATTAAATAGTCATATCACTTAATATTAGCATCTAATCAAATTCCCATACCTTTGAAAATTAATGCATTGTATGTACCTATTAATCCTCAAGACAATAATATTGAAATAATTAAACTGAAGAAAACTACTGGTAAATAAATAGCTAAGAATGATCTTGTATTTTCGCCATCTGTGTATCCAAGTGTTTTTAATAAAGCAGCTAAGCGTTTAGAATCATTAATTACCATGTTGGTAATCAACGCTACGATGATAATAACCATTAATGAAACAATAGTAATAACTGCATAAGTAGTATTGTTAATAGTATTTGACAAATTGTCAAAAACTAGTTGTGATGAAACTGCATCAGATACACTAGAAATAACAATTGAATATGATTGATCGCCAAAATAGTTTCTAATTAATTCAATTGCATCCTTGGCATATTCTGCTAATTGATTATGCTTTTGTTCTTTTTCAGTTAAATCTGTCTCACCATCAATTTGTTGTCATGCATCATATGCTTGCTTAATATTTTTTGATAAATCTAATGTTTCATCTCCATTTAATACTACTTGACGGAATATCTCTAAATTAGCACCATAAGAAAGAACATTTTGGGTCACTTCAGAATTAATTTTGTCATTACCTGGATATATTCCAGTTGCAGCATATAAAATTATGCCATTAGATAATATTGGTCCTCCAGTTGTTGCTTTAGTAAATACACCATTAAATCCATAAGGAGTTAAATTATAACCTTCGCCATTTTCGTGCATATTGTCATCATAATTTGATAAATTAATCAACATGTCTTCGCCACCAGGAACACTTACACCTTGTTTAGAAGTTGGTTTGTTTGTATCAAAACCACCTCTTAATGGATCCTCTAATGATTGATACTCATAACCATAAAAACTGTTAGGCTGCTTTACATTTTGAATATATTGATCCTGATCATATTCCCCATCTAATAGATGAGTTTTTAAGCCTAATAATAAATTAGCTACATCTTGATCAATATAGTATTCTTGACCTTCATATGTTGTGCATATACCTTTAACAACAAAGTTAACAACGTATTTAGTATCGTTTGAAGTTATTTTATTTAAATAACGATCGACATGGTTATTAATTGTAAAAGAAATTTGACTACCTATTTTTAAATTATATTGATGAGCAGCATAAGCATTTACAATAATTGGAAATGGTTTATTGTAATCATAACTTCATGTGCCACTTGATGATTTATAATCATTTTCAAATTGTTCTTGTGTATATTTAATTACACTATTATTTCCATCATTTAAATTATTATTCTGTTTGTCATATAACTTAATATATTTTGAACATTGATCACCAGTCTTAATACCCATGATTTTCACATTTGCATTATCTGAAGCAACATTAGCATCTACATATGTATATGTTTCATCATCACGTGACAATGGAATAGTGTTGTATGTTACATAATAATCTGTTTTTGCAGTTTCAATATAAGAATATGCTGTTGACAATAATTTTAAAAATGATGGTCTCAATGCTACATTAAAATATGAAGTTTTTGAATGATCTGTATTATCACCTACAACAATTCCTTTGTTTATTGTGTATTGATCGTCATCTGCAGATTTAATGATAAACTTCTTATATAAATCTAATGTATCTCCTGTCTCTGTAGCAGCATTAACTAACAAATCATGTAGTTGTTTATATTTCACATCACTTGTTCCATCTTCATAATTAATAGCATTACCTATAAAGTTTAAAAATTCTGTTCTTGACTTTTCAAGAAGTTTCTTACTATTATCTGGCATTAATGATGCAGCTATATCTCAAGGATTTGATGTGCTTCCCAATGCACCTACAGTATAATTTAATGCGGTACTGGTCAACATTCTATCTTTTAGATAGAACATGTCAGTTTGTTGACCATATGAATCTCCCATGAATGGGATATATAAATTTGATAATATTGCATCATTTGATGCTTGGAAATCATTTTTATATTTATCAAAATAATCATTTACAGGACCACTGGTTTTAACAGATGGATTAATATTGAAATAATTAAATAACATTGATGAAAAATAATATTTTTTATTTAAAAAATAATTCAGATCATGTTCTTCATTAGTCAATAGGTCAACTTTTTTTGGCATATAACCTTTTTGATAACCTGTTGATGTTAATTTATATGTAATACCAGGTAATTTTAGATCTTTTATTGTCACAGGAAGCATTGGTGTGGTTATGGTAATGCCTTGCTCAGGTGCACCATAATATAATGATTGAATATAGTTAATATCTCTTACATCATTACCCGCTTGATTAAAACCACTCAATCCAGCAAAACCAAAATCATACATAGAATTTACATTATCATAATTTATACCTACATATTGACCGCCTTGTGTAGTAGGAGTTACTAAATCAATAGCATAGTTATAATTGCGGCTTTCATTAGTCAAACTTGTCGCTGCTGCAAATCGTCCATTAATTGAAAAAGTAAATACCAATGTTGATAAAGATAATGTACTCATAATTACAAGTACAAGTAATTTTCAAATAGAATTAAAGGCTACTGATACTCTAAATTTGGTCATAATACCAAATTTACCAAATACCTTTTTCATTGATCTTACAGATAAGTTGGCAGTCGCTTGATTATCAGTCTTCATTAAATCAACTGTATTCTTCTTTAATACATATAATGATGTGAAGTATACAGTAGCAATAAAGATGGCTAATGTAATTACCAAAATACCGATAAATCCTATTCAGTTGAAACCTAACAATGGCGTTGGTAACATCCAATAATTACCAAATAGACTTATAATAGCAAACTGGATTAATGTTCCAACAATAGCACCTGATGCAGTTCCAATAATAGCTGGCAACATTGCAAAAGGTAACATTGAAGTAGCAATTTGTTTTGATGAAAAACCGTTTGCACGCATAATTCCTAATGTTGATTGTTGGCTTGTAATATAACGGTGAATTACAATTCCACATATAACTAAACTTAATAAAATAATAAACAATGTTAAACTTATTGAAGTTAAATTGATTACTTCAACAAATTTAGGAATGTAAGCAATTCGGTAAGAACTAGCATTTAAAACATTAGTTGTGTCATCAGCAAGATATGCTGCTTTTGTTCCTTTTGGATAAATCATTACTTTGGCAGCTTGTTCATTAATTGCATCTATTAGGGCTTGTTGTTGTTTTTCATCATTTGTAGTAAATTTACCGACAATATAATTTTCATTTAAATTATTTCTAAATGAATCATATATTCGTCCATAACCTGCAGTATTTACATAATAAATACATTCACTTTTTGGATTAGGTGTAGATTTTTCAATTGAGACAATTGGGTAAATAAAATCTGGAGAAATGCCACTACCAATAATTAAATAAGGATTTGCTCCACCAGGAATGATAAATTGATCTTTATACTTTGCATTATTTTGAACAGATTCAAATCATTTATTGAAAGTGGGTCAATCCAATGTATTCATTCAACCAATAAATAATTGTTTTTGATCAGTTATTCCTGGATTATTTCCAACATATTCTTTATATGATTCTTCTTGGTTATAAGTTGAAGGATTAAAAGTGTGTAAATTATTTTCTTTTAAAAATTCTGGATTAACAACAGCAAAATATGATGTCCAATTTGACATAGATCATGCAGAAGGCAGACCTGTTGAAATTTCTGTTCATTGAATTGTTACTCTATCATCTTTGCAATAAACTAATTCGCTGTAATATTGAGTTTCCTGTTTTAAAAAACTCTGTAACTTTGGTTTTGCTTTTTCTCATCAAGTTTGACGATCACTATCTGTAGTTGGCAGTGGTGAACCACTTATTACTTTATCAATTTCAGATTTAAAAGCCCCAGGAGTTTCAGTCCAATCACCTTTATTTAATAAATAAATCTTTTCAATATAATGAATATCAAAATCATCACCTATACTTTCAGGGATATATTTTAAAGTTTGATTTAAACTTCAATTATTATTAGCTTGATAATCTAATATACCATATGTACAATCACTAACACTAAAATTGTTTCATTGTATCTTATTATCACCATTTTTAGGATCAATAGGTACAACTTTATCAATGGTATCATTTGGTGAAGATTTTATTACTTTGTAATAAATATCATCACTTGAGTTATCAATATTCAATGATGTAAATTGTCTGAAATCACTAACTCCAGATAAATTTTTAAGATATTCTCTTATTGGCGCATTCTCCTGACTGACAATGTTATATAAGTCATTAGCACAACTTAATAATTTTGCTTGTGTATTTTCATTGATATTTAATGCGTCAAAATAAGTGTTGTATTGGCTTTGAGTTAATGATTCAGGTGTAGATTCATGATAGTCTTTACCATATCGTGCTTGTCTATTTTTAAAATAATTAAATGCATCAGCATCAATATTTTTCAATGTATAACTAAATGTTGGCTCTAAAATGTCGTTATAAGCATCCCATGTGTCATCTGGTGTTGGATTGTTCAAATGTTGAATTCAACTATCTAAATAAAATTTTTTTAGTGTTGAATCATCATTATTACCTATGATGTCTACAGTATATTTAATTGTGACATAAGCTGTTGATGCGGTAGAGTCTTCACTTATGGTAACATATGGAGTTATAAGTGTAGGTTGTCCTTCAGCATCAGTAATATTTACTTTGGCCAGTAAATTTTGATCATACAAACAAGAATAATCTTCACTTGTTTGTGGATCACTAACAAGTTTTTCAACATTGTTATTGTATTTAACTACACCTACATCATATAGTTCAGAAACAGTAAAATCATGAAGATTACCTGTTTTTGATACATAATTATATTCTTTATTGATTGCACTTGTGCTTCCTGATAGTGCGGTATACATACCCACTGATAAGAAAACTAGAAATGATAGTCCACATATGGATAGCTTGTTTTTCTTAAAAGATCTTACGACATTTTTGAATAAGTTAAACATAAGTTTATTTATTTTATCATATTTTTTATTTTTGCCGATTATTAAATATAATAAAGAACGCATACAAAAGTATGTATTTTAATCAAAAATTGGTTAAAAATAACATCGAAAGGAAAATTAATGTCAGAAAATAAAAAAGATGAATCAGTTGTTGCTGCAAAAACAACTACTGAAAAAGCAGTTAAGTCTGAAACTAAAAAGAATAGCAAAAAAGCTACAGGCGTAACTAAAAAAACAAAAACTAGAGCAAATTCATCACAGAAATTTTCACAAGCTGATGCTAAGAAAAATATTGAAAATAAAATTAATGCTTTTTTTGAAGCAAATAAAGAATTCAATATTAGGAAATTAGTATCTGTAAGTAAATTAATTGAAGCAAATGCTAATATTGGTTTAAAAGTAAGATACTGAAATCCAAAAATGAAACCATTCATTTATGGTCATAAAAATAACAGAAATTATAATATTGACCTATTGAAATGCTTAGTATTCTTAGATCGTGCTTACAAATTTTTAAGTGATCTAACTAAAGAAGGTGGAAGAGTCTTATTAGTTGGTACACGTGGTGAAATTATTAAAAACCATGTAAAAGAAGAAGCTAAACGTGCAAAATGTTTCTACGTAAATCAAAGATGATTAGGTGGAACATTAACAAACTTCCGTACAATTAACAAATCAATTATTAAACTTAATAAATTGATTATGATTCAATTGTCTGATGAAATTAAGAAATATTCAAAGAAGGAACAATTACAAAAGATCAAAGAAACTGAACGTTTAGGTAAATTCTTTGGTGGAATTAGAACTATGAAAGGCTTACCACAAGCTCTAATAGTTTTAGATCCAGTTGTTGAACATAATGCTGTTATTGAAGCTCGTAAATTAAATATTCCAGTTATAGCATTAGCTAACACTAATGCTGATCCTAGCTTGATTGATTTTATTATTCCATGTAATACTTCATCAATCAAAACTGTTTATTTAATGACAACAATCTTATGTGATGCTATTTGTGAAGGTTTAGGTGGACCTACAAAGTTTGTTGATAAACCAGATGACCAAATTATTCTTCCTGATTTAACAATAAATGTTCAAAATAAAGATGTAATTAACCGTAAAAGCTTCACAAAAGGTGCTGAAAAGATTGAAGAACCAGCTACAGTTGATGAAAATAAATAAAATCAACAATAAATAAAAAGACCGTTCCTTATGTTGCGGTCTTTTTTATTTTTACATTTCGTTAACTGGTTTAATATCTAAAAGTGCTAAACCATTAGCTAAAACTGTTTTAATACAGTATACAAATCAATATCTTTGTTGTGATAGCTCCATATTTGATTCGTCAATAATCTTGTTTGAAGCATAATATGAATGAAACAATTTAGCTAAGTTATATAGATATACCGTTAAAATATTTACTTCATATGAATTAGCAATCTTTTTTAATGTTGTTACATACGAATGTAAAGCAACCATTATTTGACGTTCAACTTTTGATGTTAATAAATTAAAATTCTTTGGTAATTTATAAGCTTTTCTACATAATATATGTTGAATACGTGCATGAGCATATTGAACATAGTATAATGGATTATTTTTATCTGTTTGTGTTGCTTTGGTAATGTCAATTTCAAGATGACTAGTTATTGGTTTACTTACAAGATATCATCTTGCTGGTTCTTTACCAATAGTATTAATTAAATCTTCTAATGTTAAAGAATTTCCTGTTCGCTTTGACATCTTAAATTCTTTACCATCTTTTGTTAAACGAACCATTTGCATAATTAAAGTGGTTAGTTGTTCTTTTTTATAACCTAATAATTGCATAGCAATACTCATACGATCAGCATAGCTTTTATGATCTGATCCTCAAATATTAAAGATTTTGTCATAACCACGTGATAACTTTATATTATGGTATGCAATATCAGGCATAAAATATGTATTATTACCGTCTGATTTAACTAACACACGATCTTTATCATCACCATATTTAGTTGTTCTTAATCAAGCAGCTTCATCTTTTAAGTAGATATTATCTCTTAATAATTCTAAAACTGTTTTAATAATATCATTCTTATATAGTTCAGTTTCTGGAAACCAAATATCAAATTTAACACCAAATTTTTCTAGTGTATTTTTAATTATGGTCAATAAGAAATTTTCAGAAAACAATTTAATAGCTTGTCTTTCTTTTGCAAATTCTGAAGAAATACCTTTTTCATCATATGTAACATGTAATAATTGATCACCGTATTCTTCTTTTAATTTATTAGCAACTGCAATAATTTCATCACCATGGTATGAATCTTCAGGCAATTCTACTTTTTCACCAAAAAGTTGTTTATATCTAATTAATACGCTTACAGCAAGTAATTCCATTTGATTTCCAGCGTTATTAATGTAATACTCTCTATCAACGCGTATACCATTAGCCTCTCAAATTCTTGCTAGTGTGTCTCCAATAGCAGCATTTCGTGCATGACCAATATGTAATAAACCTGTAGGATTAGCTGAAACAAATTCAATATTGTATTTCAATTTTGTTTTTTTTACAATGCCAAACTTATCAGATTTTTTAATAATTTTAAATAATACTTGATGTAAAAGACGATCAGATAATTTAAAATTGATAAAACCTGGTTTTGTAACAGTAACTTCCTTAAAGTATTTCTTATTAGTAAATGTTGTGGCTAAATCTGTTGCGTATTCAAAACACTTCTCTTTAGATAAATCTAAAGACATAACAAATTTGGTAGAAAAATCACCAAAATCAATATTATTATTTTGTTCAACAATAACATTAATGTTATTTCGATCAATATTATTTTCGTTTAAAAAGTCAACAGTGTGATTTATAGCATCATTTATTTTGTTAGCAATAAAATCATTAATGTTATTAAATCTCATTCTATTCAATGCCTACTTCATCTAAATTTAATTCAAGTGAAGTTATACGACCAAACATTTCAATTTGAATAGTTACCTTACCTTTTTCTAAATCAATGTTTTTTACTTCGCCAGATTCACCCTTAAATGAACCAGAATTAATTTTTACTGTATTGCCAACTTTATAGTTGCAAGTATATACTTTTTTTGATTCTTCAACTGGTGCATTAGGAACAATAACTTCACCTGTTTCTTCATTAACTTTAACATTTTCAACTGTAGATTGTGCAACTTGATTTTGATCAGTATCTTTAGAAATATTTTCATACTCAGATATAGAAATTGGAATAGGTAATGCTCCTTTACCACTTGAACCAACAAAACCTAATACACCGTTTGTATTACGGATACAGAACCAAATAGAATGCAATATTTTTTGATCCAAATTTTCCATCTTTACAAAAACATAACCAGGAAATTTGTTAACAATTTTTGTTTTAATTCTTTTGTAATTACCGTTAGGTAATGTTTCTCATGTTATAGTTTTAGTGTTACGTAAATTTTTTGGTAGTTTTGGATCAGTTTTTGTAAAAACGTCTTCTACTACTTTTTTAGTTTTAAAAACTTTCATTTCAGTTACATATTCGTTGTAACCAAAATTATTAATCTTTTCTTTTAAAGATTGAATGATTGAATCTTCTTTACCACCAATTACAGTAATAATAAATCATTGACTATTTTTTAACATAATTTCTTTCCTCTTTTTCTATATAAGTGTTAATATGTAATCTAATAATGCAAATATGCCAGCAAGAATAAGGCATACAATAATTACAACTCAGAAGTCTCTAAAAGTCTTTTTAGCAGATGGCCATGACATTCTTTGAAATTCTTTACCCATTCCATATCATCATCTTCGTAATTTAAAACTTTTATTTAAATCATTATCATATGATAAGTCACGCTCATGAAGTGCTTGTGCACAAGTGTTTTTATAGATAATTCTATTCTCAATTATTTTTGATTGATAATCAAGATTAATTTTTACATATTGATTATGTAATTCCTCGATTTTTTGTTTATATTCAGATGTATTCTTATTATTCTTGTTTTGTGAAATAAAAACTTGTAAATCTTTATTATAAGCATTCTTTTTAGTTTGGTAATCTTTATTAATCTCATTAACCTTTTGATGATAAATGTTAGCAATAAAATTCATTTTCTTATGATAGATGCGATATGCACATTTTTTATCAACTCTCATCTTCTCATACTTTTGTTGCTTTTCAGTCATTTGGTTTTTACTAATTTCATACAACATTGATACTTTAGCAGAAAACAAATTTTCTTCATAAGCATTTTTAAGTTCTAACAATTTATTGTTAAATTTAATGTGGTTATCATTTTTAATTTGTTTAATTTCTTTTTTGTATTCAGTAGTAAATCAGCATTTTTTATGTTCTGCTTTATATTTATTCTTTAAATTTGTTTTTTGAGTTTTAAATTCAATTGCTTGATCTTTTTTAGCTTGTTTACATTGATTTTTGTAATCAGCATTTATTTTTTTTATTTTGCTTTTATATTTTTGCTTTTCACTAATTTTAGTATCTTTTAATTTTTTATATTTTAAAGCTCTTTGATGATTGATTTCATCAAACTCTGCTTTTCTTTTTTGTTTATTGATACGTTTTTCTTCTTTTGTCATATTATCTTGATTCTTTATGAATAGCTACTTTTTTACAGTGTGGACAATACTTTCTTAATTCGATACGTTTTGAATTAGATTTCTCTTTTTTTATATGGTAATTTCTAGAATTACATTCACTACACAATAATGGAACGTCTATTTTCATAATTCTTCTAAATAAAAAGAAGCCAACAAAGGCTTCTATTATTATGGCATTATTATATATATTTAGATTATTAAAAATTAATTTTATTACAATGACTATAAAAAGGCGAAGTTTACCCGAAAATTGTCAAGTAAAATAAAAAGTAACTAGTTATACTAGTCACTTTTTTAATCTATATAAGTTACTAATAGTTTTAATTAGAATCTTTGTGTTGTTCAACCTGAAGGGAATTCGAAATCTTCTGCATCTTGACCACCATTATAATAGAATGTACCATGACCAGCAACTTCATCTACTCAGAAGCTGCCAAAACAAGTATTATGATTGCCTGTATAATAAATTTTAACTGAAGTTAAACTTTTGCAATGATCAAACATGCAATTGTAGCAATTTTGTGCTAAATTTGTTGCAGGTAAATCTGGTGCAACAGTTAAAGAAGTACAATAATAAAATGTACCAAGATAACAACCTTTTTTTAAATTTGTTGCAGGTAAGAAACCATAATAAACACCAGTTATTCCTGTTGAGTGGTTAAATAAATCTTGAAAACAATAATCACATGGAATATCAGTGATATCTCCTTCTTCTCCTGGTGCAGCACCATTATCTAATAGTCCCATAACATTACCAGAGATAAATACATCACCAATGATTTCAAAACCTGAAGATCTTTCATTCATATTAGGTTCATTTTTTGATCAACCAGTAGGGTTATTACCTTTTAAAAATAATCTTTGACCTTGAGGAATACCTATTTGTGTGGTATATTGATATCAATTTGTACCATCTGTTGAATATTGTAGATTTACTGAATTCCCATGTATATTATTCAATATTAAACTTGAGTCCACATTAGCATTAATAACTACGTAATTTTGATAAGGAGTCATTCAACCACTAGAGAAACAGAAGTCTTGAGCTGATTCAACACCATCATAATATAATGTGCCAGAAGTAGCAACATTAGTTACTCAATGATCAAAATATGCAGGATCGTAATTACCTGTGTAACCAATTTTTATTGATTTTAAAGATATACAACAATTAAACATATGGTCATAACAATGTACTGCTAAAGTTTTTGCAGGTAGTGCAGGTGATTTTGTTAAAGAAAAACAAGTACAAAACATATAGTAGTAACATGAATCCGCCAAAGTTGTTGCAGGTAGGTTAGGTGCAGTTTCTAAAGAACTGCAACCAAAGAACATACCATCATAACAATTTGATTTTAAAATTGTTGCAGGTAAGAAGTCTTCACTAACACTTGTTATTCCTTCGCAACATGAAAATAAATGATAAAAACAATAATCATTAGGTATTTTAGTCAAAGGTCCTGAACCATTATATAAAAGTGCCATAACACTACCGGAGATAGACACATCACCTTTAATAATTAATGATGAATAATCTGAACTTGAATGTGATCAACCAGTGCGGTTATTGCCTTTTAGGTATAATGTTTGACCTTGGTTAATGTTTATTGTTGATCCATATGTAGTTCAGTTAACATTATCTATTGAATATCGTAAATCTGGGGAAATAGTTGTTCCATAAGAATATAATGCTAAAGTTGAGTTTTTATTAGCGGTAATAGCTAAATATTGGCCTCCTTCTTTTACTCAACCACTTGGCAATTTGAAATCTTGTGGATTTTGATTACCGTTATAATAGAATGTGCCAGAACTAGCAACACTAGTTGTTCATTTTAGAAAATAAGCATCACTATAATTACCTATGTAGTCAATTTTAATTGAGCTTAGTGATGTACAATCAGCGAACATGAATTCAAAACAACTTGTTGATAAAGTTGTTGCTGATAAAACAGGTGCAGTAGTTAATGCTGAACAGTATGGAAACATCCAAGCATAACATCCATCTGCTAAAGTTGTAGCTGGTAAATTAGGCGCTTTTACTAAAGATGAACAATATTGAAACATCCAAGAATAACAATAATTTTTTAAATTTGTTGCAGGTAAGAAATCTTCACTAATGCTTGTTATTCCAGTTGAACCATCGAATAAACTATAGAAACAATATTCACATGGAATGTCAGTGATGTCTCCTTGTTCCCCTGGTGCTGCACCATTATCTAATAATGCCATAACATTGCCAGAAACGGATACATCTCCAGTAATACGTAAAAATGAAAAATTTCAATCTGAATGTGATCAACCAGTAGGGTTATTGCCTCTTAAGTATAATCTTTCACCTTGGCTAATATTTATTTGTTTCGATTCACTGCATATAGTTCAGTAAATACCATCTGTTGAGCATTGTAAATCAGGGTTGTTATTTGTACTATTATTGATTAATTTTAAAGTTGATTTTTCATTAGCAGTAATAGCAACATATGGACAATCTGTTGTGTTTTCTAATGAAATGCCAGCAACTTGAGTCTGACCACAGCTTGTAGATACAACAGCAATTGTGCCAATTGCTGAGATTCCTAGTGTAGGAATTAATATTGATTTTAATATTTGTGTCGTTTTCATATACATATATACATTCTAACAAAAAAAGTTTAAAATTTTGAGTAATGTTGCAAAAAAAGTTGGTTTTAATGGGTATTTGGTACTTTAAACTATACTTCAGTAATAATTTTAAAAAAATCTTAAATAAAAAAAGCCAATGCTATTGCATTGACTTATTTTTAATGGGGCGTTTAGTGGGATTCGAACCCACGCATGGCTGATTCACAGTCAGTTGTGTTAACCAGGCTTCACCATAAACGCCAAATAATGGTGCTATTTGATTATACAAATATTAACACAATAAGTTATTAACGCCATTAATTATTGATGTTTCTTTACCTTTAATTGATGATAATGAAGGATCAAAAACAACCACAACTTGGTCCATGTACTTATAGATACCTATAATTTTATTATTTTTCATATATTCATTTTTATTCTCAATAATAAAATCCTGCATATTCTTATTGTTAATTCATGACAATGCTAAATAATTAGAATTAATCTTATTATATTCATCATAATGTACAGGTACAGAGACCATTCTGCCTTCGGCAAATTTATTTACATGTGTTATTTTTGAAGTGTGACTAAATGAATTTAAAGTTAGTCTAGATGCATTATAATTAGCGGTTTGGTATAAACTTTCAACTCTAGGAATGCCATCATAAACAATGTTGCTTGTGTTTTTGTTAAAATACATCTTTGTTGTTGCATAACTATTAATAATTTTTTCAATCATACAACTAAAAGCATTATTATTTTTAGATTTTGTAGGTGAAATTTTAAATCGTTCTTGTTGAAATAAACCAACTGAAAATATTGGTGACATATATTGGTATAAATATTTCATGTTATTATTCATAGCATCTACAAAGTTGTTTCTTACAACATCAGGAGCGTAATTTATAAATGCATTAGCGTTATATGCAAGTCCTTTACTTGTTAATTCATTATCAAGATTTGTATATACATATAAACCGTGTTTGATAAGCTCTATTTTTTTTAAATCATATTGTTCAATACAATTTACAATTTGTTCTTGAGTATAAATGCTGAAAACAGTATGAAATTGTAAATCGTTATTTCTTTCACATGGTAAAAACATATCAAATTTGATATTTTCCATTGGTGAATAATTTTTGTTTTTCTTATAAAAATGTTTTACTTGGTGTTGACTTGTAAAAGCCGGTAAACTATGAAAAGTTAATTCTGGGTACGCACCTATTTTGTACACAAAATGAGAATCTTTTTCAAAAAATGGTTTTGGTTCCAATATAGTAGCAGTAACTGTTACTGGTACAGTAGTATATTCACCATTAGAGTTTTTTCTTGTTACCATAATTGTTGTTGAACCAGTATAAGGAACATCACGCATCTCATATGATTTTAAAGTTAAATACATATACGGATGGTTATATACATTACCATGGATTTCGCTATGTAGTGATTCGGTATTGTCTAAACTCAATGCTTCATCTCATAGATCATAATCTTCATTTGAAATATGATTATTGATATTAAAACTAGGGAAAGATTTTTCATAAATATCAAAACAATCACGAATTTTAATTAATGAAGTAATTTTTGACATTTCATTTTGCATCTGTGAAATGTATTCTTGGTTTTGTTTAATAATAGGGTCTATGGCTTCTTTAGCTATTTTTGATTTTTTCTTTCATTTAAAATAAAGAATCATAAAAACAATAAATAAGATAGAAAACCCAGCTAAAATACCTATACCAGCATATAAAATTCATTGCTTTTCATTAGTTAGACATTCAAAAATAATCAAACCAATACCAATAATAGAAAAAATAGCAAAACATAAATTTGCTTTCTTTAAATTACTGAAAAATGTTGGTTTATTAAAAAACTTTTTATTATATGCATCAATTTGTTTTAGCCGATTTGTTACTTTTGGAGACAACTCGTCAACTAATTTCCTATTGTAATTTGACTTAACAAATAAACTATCAATATATTCATTAGTATTTTTTTCTACCTGACCTTTAATTTTTTGGTCATAGTATTTAAAAACATCTAATGAACTTAGTTTCTCATTATTCATATCTTCAATCTATTTACTTTTAAAATTATTTCTTGTCTAAAAAAGATGTCATATCAAGATTTACATCTTGTTTTTGTTCTTGACTAGCTTCAAATAATGGTAGACTATATAATTTCATTGATGCAGCTATATCTTGATCTGGGAATACAAATAATCTTTGATTGAATTCCATTACAGACTGGTTATACAATCTACGACTTGCAGCAATTTCTCTTTCATTTAAATCAGCTGTTGCCATTAATTGCATAACTGAATCGCTTGCACGTAAACTTGGATATGCTTCAAAAGCAACATTAACTTTAGCAAAACCTTTAGCAATTTGATTATTTATTTTAGATAAGTCTTTAGGTTTAATATCTGTTGAAGATAATGATCTTAATTGAGTAATATCTTTTAAAGTTTGTTGTTCATATTTCATATGAGATTTTGTTAAATCCAATAATTTAATCAAAGTATCTCTTCTTTGAACTAATTGAACGCTTATATCACTCGCACGTTTATTAATGTCTTGTTGTTTTGCATTAAATCAATTACGTTTAACTATAAAAATTCATCATCATCAAATTGTAATAGTTATAAATACCAATATGATGTCTAAAATTATAAAACCAACATTATGTTTTGGTCGTAATTCTTGATTTTGAACTTTAGGATTAAAACCTGTTTTGTTTTCACTTGTTTCTTTTCTTGTATCAATTAACATTGTTATCACCTTAATTATTAATATTATAAATTAATAATTAATAATGCTAAAACATCTTAATTCTTTCACCGACCAATTGTATTGATGAACCATCACACTCAATTCGTCCTTTAATACCAATAATTACACCAGGTTTTAAAAATTTCAATTCCTTTTTAAAGATTTGATTATTTAATCTAATTGGGATAATTTGGTAATCAAGTTGATCCAATCTATCTTTATAATAAACATTATCAACTTTTAAATAAACATTTGAAGTGTATTCATCATTTGTTTTTAATTCAATTAAATCTACAATTCCTATTATTGACATAAAATTCATATCTACCTCACTTTCATCAATGTTGATTCTAAATCAATATGTTGTTCTAAAAGTACTAAAAAAGTATGAAAATATTATCAAAAAGTAACAAACAAAATAATAACTTTTAACTTAGTTAATATAATATTAGATAATATGGAAAATAATAGCACAATAAAAGCAATTGGTGTTAGTAGCGGTATTAGTTATGCTAAAGCTATTTGTTTAGTTCAACCAACTATTGATATTGAGAATAGTAAAAATATAATTGACAAAGCTACTGCTAATGCTAAATTGGAATCAGGTATTAGCCAAACAATTGGGCAACTAAACCATTTAAAAACTTTGACTGAACAAAAATTAGGCAAAGATAAAGGTGAAATTTTTGATGCACATATCCAAATGGTTAATGATCCTGAAATTATCAATGAAGTAAAACAACAAATTAATGATGAAAAAGTTAATTTGATTAGGATTATTAATTCTACGTTCGATAAATACCATGAAACATTTAGTAAAATGGATGATCCATACTTCAAAGAAAGGGCTGTCGATATTCTTGATGTAAAACATAGATTATTGTGTAACATCTCAGGAATTAGTATCCCTAATATCTTGGATATTAAAAATCCAGTAATATTAGTTACTTATGAACTAACTCCAAGTAATGCTGCATTATTAGATCCTAAATATATCAAGGGAATTATTAGTGAAGTTGGTGGTAAAACATCACATGCAGCAATTATTACTAGAAATTTAGAAATTCCTGCTGTTTTTGGTGCTAAAAATATATTTAAAAAAATAAAAGATGAAATGTTTGTAGGTATTGATGGAAAAACAGGAATAATTGATTTAAATCCTGATGAAAATGAATGAAAACAAAAAATTCATCAATATGAAGTTCTAAAGCAAGAATATGAAAAATATGCTAAACTAGCAACTCAAACATTAGATGGCAAAAAAATAAAATGTGAGGCTAACATTGGTAATGCTCATGATGCATTAATTGCCAATAAATATGGTTGTGAAGGTGTTGGACTATTTAGAACTGAGTTCCTATATATGGAAAATCAAAACTGACCTAGTGAAGAAGAACAATTTAATGCATACAAAGAAGTTTTAAGCACCTTAAAAAACAAATTAGTTATTATCCGAACTTTAGATATTGGTGGCGATAAAAAATTACCATATTATGAATTTGAACCTGAAATGAACCCATTTTTAGGTATAAGAGCTATTAGATTTTGTCTAGCAAGAAAAGATATTTTTAAAACCCAATTAAGAGCATTAGGACGTGCAAGTATTTATGGTAAATTAGCTATTATGTTCCCAATGATTGCTAATATCGAAGAATTTATTGAAGCTAAAAAGTTTACATTAGAAGTATTTGAAGAATTAAAAAAAGAAGGTCATAAAGTTGCTGACGACATTTTAATTGGTATGATGGTAGAAATTCCAAGTTCAGCAGTACTAGCTGATAAATTTGCAGAACACGCTGATTTCTTTTCAATTGGGTCAAATGATTTAATCCAATATAGTTTTGCAGCTGATCGTATGTCAAAAACAATTAGTTATTTATATCAACCAAATAACCCCGCACTATTAAAATTGATAAGTATGACAATTAAAGGTGCACATTTACACAAACGTTTTGCAGGAGTTTGTGGTGAAATTGGTGGTGATCCATTATCAATCCCTGTATTACTAGGATTAGGTATCGATGATTTATCTATGAGTCCTTCAGTTATCCCGCAAGCTCGGAGAATCATTAACTCATTGAATATTAAAGATTGTGAAATTTTAGCTAATAAAGCATTACAATGTGCAACTGCAGAAGAAGTTAATAAACTAGTTAAAAACTTTTTGAAACAACATAACTTGTAAGCATGTATTGTACTAACAATAAAACAAAAAAAGTTAAAGTTGGAAATATTACTATCGGTGGTAATAATAATATTGTTATCCAATCAATGACCAATACAAAAACAAGTGATATCACTAGAACATTAAAACAAATAGAAACATTGCATAAACTAGGATGTCAACTTGTTAGAGTATCAGTACTAGATAGTGATGATATTAAAGCGTTAGATAAGATTGTTAAACAATCAAAATGCCCAATTATTGCTGATATTCATTTTAATGCTAATTTTGCTTTGCAAGCAATTAAAGCAAAAGTAGCTAAGATTCGAATTAATCCAGGTAATTTAAATAATTTAAATGAATTTAAAAAAATCATTATTGCTGCTAAAAATAACCATGTTGCAATAAGAATCGGAATCAATACAGGATCATTACCTACAAATATTAAAACTAATAGTCAAATTATTAATTTAATAAGAACATATATCAGTTGTTGTGAAAAAAATAAATTTTATAACATTGTTTTAAGCATAAAATCATCTGATGTTAATAAAACATTAACATTTAACAAATTACTTGCTAAGAATTTTAAATATCCAATCCATATTGGTGCTACTGAAGCAGGTGATTTAAAAACTTCATGTGTACGCTCAACTTTATTGGTTTCTAAATTACTTGCTTTAAAAATTGGTAACACTATTAGAATCTCTATTTCTGGTGATCCTTATGATGAACCAATTGTTGCCAAAACAATTCTTCATGAAAATGGTTATCATGTTAATTTAACTCATCTAATTAGTTGTCCTACTTGCGGAAGAAGTCAAATCAATTTAATAAAATTGCTTAATGAAGTTAAGTCAATAATTGATTTTAATCCAAAAGATATTACTGTTGCGATTATGGGTTGTTTAGTTAATGGCATCAATGAGTCTAAAAATGCTAATATCGGTATTTACGGTCTAAAAAATAAATATGTTATTTATCAAGATCATAAACAAATTGGTATTTTTAACTATAACCAAACTATTGAAAAATTTAAAACTATCTATAAAAACTACAAATAAATTTATTTAACATCATGACGGATATATGCAGCATATCCAAGAGATAAAATAATAAAATCAATTGCTAAGTAAATACCTATTAACATATATGGATTATAAGCATCATCACAAGTATATGTAAATAATAAATGTTGGTAAATCATTAATTGTATTGAATTCTTAGCAATAGAAGAACCATATAAGTTTGTAAAACCTTCACTGTTATATATTTGTGAACGAGTAAATGCAAATCTATCAAGCAAAGTGTCAATTTTTAAACCTAATTCTGAGAAATACCCAAATTGATTTTCTACAGTTACCCAACCAGTATTAGTTAAATCATATGTCTGATATAATTCTTTATTAGATAATTCTGATACATTTATACTACCCTTATATAGACATGTTGATTTTAATAATGAATCACCAGAATTATCGCCTGTAAAGGCATAAGATAAATAATTCATAGTAGGTGTTGTTCCTAATTGTTGTATTGGTGGTAATACATAAGTTCCATATTGTAAGAATTCTTTTGGATTAAAATCCATGCCTTCTATTTGTATTGGAAGGCTTGTTTGATATTGGTCAATATTTCGAATAGTATAGGAGTTATACTGAGGAATAAATACTAAACGGAAGTAATAATTATATGGAACCGTTATTTTTTCGGTTGGATCAACAATTCAGTTTGAACATGTAGCGTTTTCAATTCCATAATATCCCAATAATTGACGTGATAAATAATATTTGAATTTGTATATCTCATAACCATAATCATAGTCAGAATTTAAATTTAATACTGTTTTTACATTATCATTGCTTAGAACGTTATATATTTCTTTATAAATCAATTGAAATGAAGTATTTGGATCTACTCTTAAATTTCAGCGTCAATATTTGCTATCCCTTGACAAACAGTTATATAAGTCTGAACCTTTATCAAACATTATTTCATATATCAAATAATCAAATATATCTTTTTCAATTGATGAAGGTTCTACAGATTCTGGATTTTTGAAAACAATATTTCTAGTTCTTGATGCACCATTAAAGAATTTACCAACAGTATAAGTTGGTGTTCTTGATCATGGATCTTCATAGTTAAACAAAAATCTTGTGTTAATATATGGGGCATCAAGAGAAATTGGAGAAAGAATATCAAATCCGGAATCAGAAGATATTCCAGAAGGACAAATAACATTTTCATTAGTTATTACATTTTGAAATAATTCCATTAATCTTGTCATTAGTTTGTCAACATCTTGACTAGGAGGAAAAGTAGTATTTAATTCAACAAATTCTTTTAAATCAGATCTTTTAATGTTTTTATACTGAGTATAAAATAGCGGAGAATCAGGCGAAGCAAACTCAGTTCATAATTCATAATTATCATCATCAAAATTCTCAGGCAAACTTTCAGTAGGATATTTATGAACTAAATCATTAATTTTGTAAGAATATGCTGAACTTTGGCCAATTTGACGATTACCATTAATCTCTTTCTTAACATCATTAAGATAACCAAGGTTACTCATAATATACATATGACCAGTTATGTCAAAAGGATAAATTCATTTGGTCGTTGACTTATCAACACCTTCTTGATAAGTTTGTTTTTCTCAATTTAAATCCGGTAAACTAAAACTACTATTATTTAAACTAACAATGTAATTACTGTTTGTTTGTTGATTATTGCGATTAATAAAAGAAACAGATGCAGATGTTGTTGTTTTTGTATCAGTTATTGTCGCTGCTGGATCTTTTAATCCTGTAGCACCAACAAGAAAAATAATGTTGGTTATAAGAACAATTATCATGTTTCCAGTAATCATTCATAATTTTCCATGGTTGATGGAAGTTAAAATTGCAATTCCACCATATAATAATGAAAATATACAACTAGTTGTAAACATGCTAATCATCAAGCTTAAGACTGTTCAATAATTTGTTGGTAAGCAAAAACCAAAAGAACTAAATAAACTGCTAACTAATCCGTAACACACACATGAAGTAACAAAAACAATGAATTTTGCTGTGATCAATTTATAATGGTAAATTGGTTTTGAACAAATCAATAATTCACTGCCATCATCTCTTGGCATTCTAAAAATAATTACAGCAGTCATGGCAGCAAATAAAGCTATTAAATACTCTAAAATAATATTTAGGGTTCTAAAATCTGTAACTCATGCTCATACAAAATAAGCATGAACTGTTGCGGGAATAATTAAACAAATTAATGAGAATACCAATATATAAACAGCAACGACAACTCAAAACGATGCTTTCCTAACTAAATAATTTGTTATATATTTTAGATATATACCCATAGCTATAGTTATTTATCGGTTTGCGAAGTAAAATTAGGAATTCTTTTCTCGAAATTAATTTCTCGATTTTTAATAGTAATAATCATGTAGCTAGATCTACCATGCCTACCCATTGTTATTGAACCTGGGTTTGCAATAATTATATGTTCCTTATTTGTGCCAACAAAATAACTATGTGAATGACCAAATAATAATACATCGACATTTTGACGATTAGCTTCAATAAATAAACTTTTTAACCAAGTTTTATATGGATTTCATGCAAGTTGATTGCCGTGAAGTAAATAAAATTTAAATCCTGCAATTTCAAATTTAATTGTGTATTGTTCATCGGCATATTTATGATCATTATTTCCTAAAACAAAGTAATTAAAATATTTTTGCATATATGCTAAATCATAGCAATAATCACCACAATGAATGTTGTAATCGCAATGCTCGTTTTCAATAATTTTTGCTACTTCGTCTTGTCTTAAACCATGGGTATCAGACATAACTAAAATTCTAGTTATCTTTTCCATAGTGGTATTATTATATATTAAATATAGACATGCAATTTTTAGTCTAAAAATTTAATTATTTTTTTAAATATTCTTTAATAATTTTTGCTTTTTTAATACCTACGTATTGTGATAGTTCTTCTATACTTGCTTCTTTAATTGCTGTAATGTTTTGGTAATTAGACAATAGTTTATCAATTGAAGCACTACCAATTTCAGGGATATCTTGCAATTTTGATTTAAATAATGAGGATTGTTTTCTTTGTCTGAAAAAAGTAATAGCAAAACGGTGAACTTCATTTTGTATCTTTAATAAATAAAGATACAATTCTGATTTTTTATCTAAATTAATATATTCATTATTATTTGGAATGTAAATCTTCTCTGTTTCATGTTTGCGATTTTTAACTAAGCCTATAACAGGTATTACTAAATCTAATTTATTAACTTTTAAAGCTTGAATAATTATATTAACTTGTTGTTTACCACCATCAGCAATAATTAAATTTGGTAATTCTTCTCTTTGTTTTAGCATGCGAGCATATTGACGAATAATAACTTCTTTTGTATACTCCACATCAGACTTAGATTCTTCATTTTTAATAATAAATTTGCGATATAAATTTTTATTAAATTTACCATGCTCTAATGCAATCATAGCGCCAATACGATCTTCGTTAAAAAGATTTGACATATCAAAAACATGAATTAATGATAGATTATCCATGTTTAATGTTTTTTGTAATGCTAAAAAAGCATCTTCATTTAATGCTACTGATTTTTTATATTGCAAATAATTTGAATTGTAATATGATTTAGCATTAACAATAGCGTTTTCAAGAATGTTTTTAAATCTACCTGTTTTAGGATTTATAAAAACAACATTTAGACTCGTAGATAAATTCTTAAGTTTTTTGTCATCAAGACTAACGTAACATTTTTTAGGCAAATTTAAACTGTCTGCATAAAATTGCTTTAAATAGCTTTCAATTATTTCTGATACTGAATCATTAATTTCAGCAATTTGTTCTTTCTTAGCAAGTAATTTACCATTAATGTATGAAAAAATTGAAATGGAAATAAAACTCTTATTGACATAAAAACCTAATACATCAATTGATTGGCTTGAAACAAGATTAATATTTTGATACTGACTAATCTGTTCCATTCCTGTAATTAACTCATTAACTTTTTTAGCTTCTTCATATTTAAAACATTTCGCATATTCTTTTTCTTTTAGTTTTAAATCATTAAGTATATTTTTTAAATTTCCTCTAAAGAAATCATTAATATCTTTAGCGATTTTATCATATTGTTGTTGGCTAATATTATGAACACATGGACCAAGACATTCGCCAATATCATAATATAAGCATGTCTTTTTAGGCATGCGGTAACATTTTCTTAAAGGGAATAAATGCTGCAAAAAATTATAAATACTATATCTGTTTGATTTGTTTGCAGCAAACGGACCATAATATTTACCTTTGTAAACATTTGATTCATGAGTATAAACTAAACGTGGATTTTTCTCTTTGGTTAAAACAATATAAGGATAATATGTACCTTCTTTTAACAAAATATTATATTTAGGTTGATACTTTTTAATTAAATTATTTTCTAAAATTAAAGATTCATTTTCATTATTTACAGTAATAAAATCGACATCAGCAATATTTTGTACTAACTTTGTTGTTTTTGAATCTCGATTAGTTAAAAAATATTGGTGTGTACGGTTATATAAATCACTAGCTTTACCAACATAAATAACTTGTTGATACTTATCCTTTCATAAATAACATCCTGGTTTGTGAGGAATGTTTTTTAATTTAAAAGCTAGAGATTCATTAATAACCATTATTTTTTTGTTTTTTTATTTTCTAATTCTTCTTTCATGGTATCACGTGAACCATAAATAATCATATCTTCGTATATATCAGTTAAATCTGGATAGTTACGTTTAAATAGCTTTACATAAATTTTTTTATCAGATAACTCTTTTTGTAGTTTAATAACATCATCTTTTGCAATTATTTCTACAACATAACATTTTTTAAGTTTGCTGTATTTGCAGTTATATTTACATTTTTTAATAATCTTTAAAAAAGCTTTTTCATATCCTTCACCGGGATTAATTAAATATTCATTAACGTTATACTTATTTAACAATGCTTCTTTTTTACCAGAATAGATAATTTTACCACCATCTAAAATAGTTAATGAATCGGCATAGATGTCAAGTTCAGCTAATACATGAGAAGAAGCAAAGATAGATTTACCTTGTTTAACTAATTCTAATAAAGTATCAAAAAATTCTAGTCTTGCTTTAGGATCTAAGTTAGCTACTGGTTCATCCATAATAATCATTTTAGGGTTGCATATTAATGATTGTGCAAGTAAAATTTTCTTTTTTTGACCAGAAGAAAATGTATTAGGTGAACGGTTTCTTAAGTTTCACATATTCATTTCTTTTAATTTTTTTTCAGTCATTTTCTTAGCTTCTGCTTCTTTTATACCAGATAGCATAATCATTCATTTTAAATAACTAAAAGCAGAGAATCTTTCTGGAAAGTTTGCCTTTTCAGGAATATAGCAAATTTGTCGTTTTGCTTCTTCAGATTCATTTATTTTACCATCAATTAATATTGTTCCAGATCATTTATAATATGCACCAATTAAAGATTTAATTGTTGTTGTTTTACCTGCTCCATTGGCACCAATGAATGCATGAAATTCACCTGGATAAACATCAAAATTTAATGCATCGATTGTTGGTATTTTTTTAGTTTTATAGTATTTAGTTAAATTACGAACATAAAGAATAGGCTTATTCTTCATTTTCTTAAATTTTTTTAAATCACTTTTAAAGTTTTTATGTAATTTAGAACACCTTTTTTCAATGATTTCCTTAATCATTTCTTGTGTTTCAGCAATGACTGTTTTACTATAAGGTTTTAATAAATTACGATTGTCAACAATTTCATTAATTGAATTTAGTAATTCTTTATTTTCATTAACACGAGCAAGATAATTTCTCTTTATACGTTTTCTTTCATTGATAATATCTCTAGGTGTTAAATGTTTTGTAGCCAAATGAATATTACTAATATCAGTATGATATTGTGCTTTTAATTCAGGATTTGAAATAATGCTATCTATAAAAGTGAACAATTCTTGATCACTTGCCAACATTTTTTTGAATTGTTTAATATCAATCTTCATAGTTAATATTTATCTTTTTTCTTCCATTATAGAACTACATCTTTCGCAGATATGATCATTATTAATTTTTTCTTTAGGGTAATAGTTTCAACATCGTTCACATCTTACATAATTAGCATTTGAACATGTTACATCAATGTCTTTTATTTTTTCATCAATAATTATTTCACATTTTGCGACATTTAAATATTTCTTTAAAATATCTGCTTCAATCTTATAGGGATTTTCATTCATTTTAATAATTATTTCAGCTTGTGTATTTTTAGTAATTATATTTTCTTTTCTAATTTGTTCTAATGCAGTAAAAACTTTATCTTTAATGATAAAGAATTGTTTTCACCATGCAGCATTGACTTGTGGAATTTCAAAATCAATATCTTTAGCAAAATCAGTTAAGAATATTGATTCCTTCTTGTTGTTTATATTAGCGTGTTTATAAACTTCTTCACAAGTGTGAGGAATAATTGGTGCCAATGCTGACATATAGAAGTTTAAAATTGTATAAAGTACAGTTTGTACAGCACGACGATGTTTATTATTTGGTTTATCACAATATAGACTATCTTTAATAATGTCAAAATATCAACCTGATAATTTAATTGCTTCAAAATTTATTGTTTTAATTACAGTTGCAAAATTGTAATTTTCATAAGCATCAATAATCTTCACCATATTTTGTTTTAAATTATTTAAAACAAAAGCATCAGCTGAATCGAAATCTAATGATTTATTTTGTTCATAATTAAAATCACTTAAGTTTGAAAGAATAAACTTGAAGATTGAATTTCTGATTCGACGATACATTTCAGATATTTGTTTTAAAATGTCATTACTAATTCTGACATCATCTTGATAATCACTGTTTGCTACTCACATACGTAAAATATCAGCACCAAATTGATCACATACTTTTAATGGATCAATAACATTTCCAATTGATTTTGACATTTTTCTGCCTTGATCATCTAAGGACATACCATGAGATATCAATCGCTTGTATGGAGCTATATCATTTTGAATTACTGAGCAAATTAATGATGAATTAAACCAACCTCGATATTGGTCACCGCCTTCTAAATATAGATCAGCTGGAATTGGTAAATTGAATTGTTTTAAAACATTGTATGAGCTTCCAGAGTCAAATCATACATCCATGATATCTGTTTCTTTATGAAACCTTGCTTTCTCAGCAACATATTTATTATCAGTTAAAAAAAATTCAACTGGTTTTTCAAACCAAGCATTGGTGCCATGTTGGTGAATTAATTTGATTGTATGAGCAATTAATTCTTGATCCATAATTGGTTCATTTTTGTCATCATAAATAATTGGAATAGGTACGCCCCAAACACGTTGACGACTAATACACCATTCTTTGCGGTTTGAAATCATACTAATTAATTGATGTTTGTTGGTCTCATTTGGGAAAGTAACATTTTCAATAGCAGCAAGCAATTTATCTTGAATTTTTGAAATGTCAACAAACCATTGTTTTGTAGCGCGATAAATAATGGGCTTTTTTGTTCTTCAGTCAATTGGAATTGAATGAACAATCTTATCACATCTTAATAAGGCATTTAATTTTTTAATTCGATTAAGAATAATCTCATTAGCTTGTTCATAGAAAACGCCTTCAAGTTCAGGATCATTAATTTCTTTGCTAAATTTACCACTGTCATCAACCGGACAATAAATTTTAATACCATATTTTTTTGCTGCATAGTAGTCATCAAGACCAAAACCAGAAGCAATATGAACTAAACCTGTACCATCATTATCAGTAATATAATCTGCTAGAATAACTTGATTTAATTTGTCTAATCAAATATGTTTATATTGAATATTTTCAATATCACGACCAATAAATTGGTTTAAAACCTCATATTGTTTTCATCCTAATGTATTTGCGATTTTGTCAACATTCTTTTCTAATATGACAAAATAATCATTGCCAACTTTAACTCTTACATACTTAAATTCAGGGTGAACAGCAATTGCCTGATTACTTGGTAATGTTCATGGTGTAGTTGTCCAAATTAATAGTTTATCACCTTTAGAAATTAATGGTGTCCCCGTTGTAACTTCAAATACAACATAAATTGAGTATGCTTGGGCATCTTGATATTCAATTTCTGCTTCAGCTAATGCTGAATGTGAAGATCATGACCAAAATACAGGTTTATAATCTTGATATACCAGTCCCTTTTTAACCATATCTAAAAATAAAAGCAATTGATTATTTTCAAAATCAGGATAAAAAGTTAAATATTTGTCCTTAAAATCAGTAATTAAACCTAAATGTTGAAATTGTTCTAATTGATGATCAACATTTTTAATAGCAAATTCTTTACATTTATCCCTAAATTCAGAAGTTGATAATGCGGATCTTTTAACATCACCTTTTTTTAATAATGCATGTTCAATTGGTAGACCATGAGTATCTCATCCAGGAATATAACAAGCATTATAACCATTTAAAAAACGATAACGAACAATAATGTCTTTTAATATTTTGTTCATTGCATGACCAACATGAATATCACCATTAGCATATGGTGGACCATCATGCAATATTCATGGTTGTTTATCTTTATTTTTAGTTAATAGTTTTTGGTAAACATTCTTATCTAATCATTCTTTTTGAATTAATGGCTCTTTTTTATTTAAATTAGCCTTCATTTCAAAAGTTGTTTTTAGTATATTTAATGTTGATTTAAAATCATTCATATTATTAATAATAATAATAATTTATAAAATATGTATACATAATTTATGTTAAAGTTTAAAAAAGAAGAAGCAGAAGACATAATTAAATTACTGCCATACTTAAACAAGTATAATTTCAAACTTGGAGTTTATACAGCTGGTTGGAAAATAATTTGGTCTGCTTTACAAAATACTTCATTTACTATTGATAATGATTGTTATATCCAATATGTAACATATGATAATAAAAAATATTTTTATTATCCTTTATCATTAAACTCTGATGAAAAACATGAAATTCAGGCTCTAAAAGCAATTGCAGATTATTGTTATGAAAATAAAATAAAGCTTAATTTTATCAATGTCCCTAAGAATAAAGTGCAAATTATTATTAGCTTATTTTATCCTAATTGTCAAATTAGTCAAGACCGCAAATGAATGAATTATTCATACAATATTGATGATTTTATTCAATTAAAAGGTAATAATTTTGCCAAACAACGAAATAGTATCCGTAAATTTACTAAATTAGATTTAGAATATGAATTCCAACCTATTGATAAAAACAATATTAATGAAGCTAAACAATATATAGTTGACTGATGAAAAAGCTATGATGTTGACAAGCTTAATATATTTAGTAAATATGCAATTGATCATGAACCATTGATATTAGATCATTACTTTGAATGTGGTTTTGTTGGCGCAATATTAAAAATCAACAAAAAGATAGTTGCATTATGTGTTGCTGAAAAAACTGGTAATACATTATTTAATCATGTAGAAAAAATCGATCATTCTATCCAAGGATTAGATTGTTTTTTCACAAATTTATTTGCAAATTATTATAAAACTGATGAAATTAAATATATTAACCGTGAAGATGATGCAGGAATTAAAGGGTTAAGAAAATCAAAATTACAATATCATCCTGAGGAATTAGTTTCTGGATTTACAATTAACGTTAATAATGAATTTTATGTAATAAATAAACCAGAAACATTAAAAATAAATGATCATCTGGTTTTAAAAGATATCACTAAAAATGATACTGCTTACTATGATTTATGTGCAGATGATGAGTTAAATAAATATTATGGTTATAACTACCACGAAACTTTTGATAAAGAATCTAATGGCAAAGCAGTAACATTGGATTGATTTTTACAAAGTCGTCAAATTGATTTAGATGAACATATAGAAACCTCTTGAGGAATTTTCGTTGATAACAAACTTATTGGCGAAGTTAGTTTATTTGATGTAAACTATAATCATGAAGCTTGAGTTGGATTCAGAACACTAAGAAGTGAGCAAAAAAAAGGATACACTTCTAAATCTGTAGCCAAAATAATTTCTTATGGACTTTATGAATTAGGTTTTGATACACTGTATTCAAAATGTTATAAAGAAAATATTGCTTCATTTTCATTATTGAAAAAGGTGGGAATGAAATTATATAAAGAGGATAAAAAATTTTATTATTTTAAAATTTCAAGTAAGTAAAACACATTATGAACAAATGAACAACTAACAAAATCCGTAAAACATGATTAGACTATTTCGTAGCAAATGGTCATTATTTATATCCATCGCAATCATTAATCCCTCATAATGACCCCTCATTATTGTGGATCAACTCTGGCGTTGCAACTTTAAAAAATTATTTCTCTGGAATTGCTATTCCCCCAAGTAATCGTTTAACAAGTTCACAACGTTCAATAAGAACTAATGACATTTTTAACATTGGTATAACTTCAAGACACCATACATTTTTTGAAATGTTAGGTAATTTTTCTATTGGTGACTATTTCAAAAAAGAGGCTATTCATTTTGGATATGATTTATTAATAAATCATTTCAACATGGATGTAAATAAACTATACTTTACAGTTTATGAAGATGATGAAGATGCTTATAATGAATGAATTAAACATGGAATTAACCCATCACACATCATTAAATGTAACCGAGATCGTAATTTTTGAGATGTAGGCTCTGGGCCTTGTGGACCATGCACTGAAATATACTATGATCGCGGAGAAAAATTTGATCCTGAACACAAAGGTGAGGAATTATTTTATAAAGATATTGAAAATGATCGTTATGTAGAAATTTGAAATATTGTATTTTCACAATTTAATAACAATGGTAAAAATGAATATTCTGAATTAGCTCGTAAAAACATTGATACCGGCGCTGGATTAGAACGACTAGCC
This sequence comes from uncultured Ureaplasma sp., assembly GCA_902800015.1. GTDB lineage: Bacteria > Bacillota_I > Bacilli_A > Mycoplasmatales > Mycoplasmoidaceae > Malacoplasma_A. The sequence goes on from CADCCU010000001.1 coordinate 82,412, forward strand.
TCAGTATTGCAAGAAACACCAACTAATTATGATACTGATTTGTTCTTACCAATTATTAAAACAATTAGTAAATATTCAAAAACATGTAAGTATGATATGAATGCATACTTTACAAAAGATAAAAAACAAAAAGAAATTAACCGAAATTTTATCATTATTGCTGATCATATTAAAGCATGCGTGTTTGCTATTGCTGATGGTGCTGTTCCTAGTGCTAAGGAAAAAGGTGCAGTTTTACGCAAATTATTAAGAAGAGCAATTATTTGCAGCAAAGCAATTGATGTTGCTGAAGATTTCTTACCAGAAACAATTAGTTCCATCATTGATACTATGCATGAATTTTATCCATACTTAGATAAAAACAAACAAACTATAACTGATGTTGTCTTACAAGAACAGAAGTTATTTAATAAAACTTTTGCTAAAGGTTACGAGCTATACAAAAAGTCATTAAGTAATGTTGATAAAATTGATGCTGAAACTATTTTTAAATTAACTGATACGTATGGTTTCCCATTTGAAGTTATTAAAAATTTATGTGAACTAAACAATATCAAATTTGATATGAAACAATATGAAAATATTGTTTTAAAACATCAACAAGTCTCTCATGGTAATAAACAAGTTAAAGCTATGATTCAACAAAATGAAAATCTTATTAATTTTCATGAAAAATCTACATTCACATATGATGAAACTAATTTAAAAAACGCAACTGTTATTGCTTTGTTTGATGAACAATATAACCCATTAAATGAATTAGATGTTGGTAGATGTTGAATTGTATTTGATAAGACTTGTTTCTATGCAACTAGTGGTGGACAAGAGCATGATATCGGTACTATATCAAACTATGATGTATTAGATGTAATTAAAGGTCCTAATGGCCAACACTTACATTTAATTGAAATTAATAAACCAATTAAACTTGGTGATAAGTTTGATTTACAAATTGATGTTAATAACCGAAAATTATGTTCATGTAACCATTCTTGCGAGCATTTATTACAAAAAGCATTACAAACAAGTATCTCAGATTTAATCCACCAAGAAGGTGCATATAAATCTGCACAGAAACTAACTTTTGATTTTTCATACCAATCAAAATTAACTGATGAACAATTAATTAATGTTGAACAAAAAGTTAATGAATATATTAAATCAAATGCAAAAGTAACAACTAAGTTAATGAATCTAGAAGATGCAAAGAAAATGCATGCTCAAGCACATTTTGAAAATGTATATAAAAAGATTAATGAATTGCTTCGTGTTGTTATTATGGGCGATATTACTAGTGAAATTTGTGGCGGCACCCATGTTAAAAATTTAAGTGATATTGAGCAATTCATGATCATTAAACTAGATACTAAAGGTAGTGGTTCATACCGAATTGAAGGTATTACAACTAATGAGACTATTAATAAGTTTTTAGATGAGAAAATTAATTCGATCCAAAATGAACTTGATTTACTAGTTCAACAATTAAAGGATTTAAAAGTTAATGCAAGCTTATATAACAAACAAATTAGTTTGTTATCTTTTGAAAAATCAAGAATTAACTATCATAAGTTAACAAAAGAATTTGCCATAATTAAATCATTATTAAAAGAATTAATTAGAAAAGCAAATTTGGATAAAAATATAAATCAATCTGTAGAATTAAAACAATCATTTGTCATTAATGATAAAAAAGTAATTATTTCTGAATTTGATAATATTGATGCTAAGATATTAATTAATACTCTAGGTCAATTAGCAAATGAAAATAAAGATAAAACATTTATTGCATTTGATATGATCGAAAACAAAGTTCGTTATTTTGTTATTACTGGTAAAGAAGTTACAAATAAAAAATATACAGCTAATACATTAGTTAATGTATTAAATAAAACTTTTAATGGTTCAGGTGGTGGTAGCACTTTGTTTGCTCAAGGTGGATGTGAATTAGAACCATACAAAAATAATAAAGGAAAATTAATTATTTAATAGCGAAAGCAAGTATTAAATTATTAAGTGCATAAATTATTAATTGTGAAACAAAATTTAAATAAAAACATTTAGTAATCTTGATATTTTTTAATTTAATATTTTACCTTATTTAAAACTACTGTTTCAAATTGTTTTTAGCAACAAGATTATCAATTCTTGATTCTAATTTATCTAATCTATGCTCAATATTTTCCACACGATTAATCATTGATTGAACCAGACTAAAAATTTGTTGAATTAATTTATCTTGATCATCTAATCATTTAACAACTTTTTGATCTTTGAATGTTCTTATTAGTTAAAACCCTTTTAACTTTCTTTTCAATGTTTTGATGCCTTATTTTTTGTTTAATCTTGTAGATTTGTTTTTTAATTTTCTTTTTGTATCCAGGCTTTACTTTTTTAGAGTTTGTATAAATAATCTTTTTAATCTGATTATTAGTTTGTTCATCATACTTAATTTTCTTATTAAGTTTTAAATCTTTATTCTTAGGAACAAGTTTTAAATCTTTATTAATTAAATAGAAATTTCATTTAATTTTTTTATGAATTAGATTATTAATTAATCGATCATCAGAAGTTCGATAAATGCAATAGCTGAATCCATTTCTTTTGTTTCTACCAATTCTTCCTGCACGGTGAATATATCACATTGTATCAGATGGCAAGCCAAAAGAAATAACCATATCAGTATGAGGAATATCAATACCTCTTGCAATCAAATCTGTCGCTACTAAATATTGAAACTTGTTATCAAGAATTTGACGATAAATTTGTTTTCTTTTACGTTCATAAAAATCTTGATGGATTAATCCAACATTGTAATTATTTTCTAACATTTGTTTATAAATGTTATTAGCTTCATTTTTAGTATTTGCAAAAATAATACAAAAATAAGGATTTATTGTTTTCAAAAACTTGTTTAAAGTATCATATGGATCATTGTTATTAGATTGATAAACAATATTATGTGATATTTGTTCATTCAACCAGATTGAATCAGATGTTGAAACAACTTTAGCACTAGTTAATATATGCTTTAAATGGTTTGCTAATGATTCGTGTAAAGTTGCACTAGTTGCATATTTAATCAAACTTTGTTGATTAATTTTATCAAATACATCAGTAATTGTATTGTAAAAGCCAAAATCAATCAACATATCAGCTTCATCAAGAACAAAAAATTTAATTGTTGATTTAATATCTTGACTTCTAACAAAATCTAAAGCCTTAGTTGGTGTGGCAATAACAACATGTGCTTTAACAGCATCATTAAAATTAATGTTATTGGTTAACATTTTAATTCTTAGGCTGCTTTGATGTTTAACAAAGTCATTAAATACCATATAAATTTGATTAGCTAATTCTTTAGTAGGAACAATTATAAGTGCTTGTGTTTCTTTCTTATCAAGGTCAATTTTATTTAAAATGTTAATCACAAAACAAAAAGTCTTACCGCTGCCAGTTTTTGAAGTGATAATCAAACTTTTATTACTATTCTTACTTAAAAAAGCCTCAGTTTGAATATCAGTAGTTTCATAGAAATTTTTACTATTCAACACATCTAATATTCAAGATTTCAATGATAAAGATTTGAATTTCATAATTAAATTAAAATATTAACAATTTTATTCTTTACATAAAAAATCTTCTTAATAGGTTTATCACCAATAAACTTAATAATCTTTGGTTGTTGTTTTGCAATATCAATAGTTTCTTGTTCACTAATTTCAGATTTAACTTTTAATACATCACGTAGTTTACCGTTAATCATTACTGGAATAGACATTTCAGATTGTACAAGTTTTGATGGATCAAATTTAGGTCATACCGAGTTGTAAATTGAATCATGATATCCCATCATTTCATTTAGTTCTTCTGCTAAGTGTGGCGCATAACATGAAAGTACGGTTAAGAAATTATGCATATATTCTTTGTTTAATACTTTTGAGTTATAACATGCATTAATAAAAATCATCATGTCGCTAATAGCAACATTAAAACCATTTTCATTAATGTTATGTGTTACATTCTTAACAAATAAATTGTAAGCATAATCTAATGTATCATTAGATTCATTGCTAAATTCTTTTACTCTTGATTCATATAAACGATGTACACGGTCTAATCATTTTCTTACACCATTTAATCCTTCTTCAGTTCAAGGTAATGAAGCACCTAATGGACCCATAAACATTTCATATAATCTTAAAGCATCAGCACCATGAGTTTTAATAATCTCATTTGGGTTAATAACATTGCCACGAGATTTAGACATCTTTTCACCATTAGTGCCTAAAATCATACCTTGGTTCATTAAACGATAGAATGGTTCTGGAGTCGGAACAACTTTAATATCATATAAGAATCGGTGCCAAAAACGGGCATATAGTAAATGAAGTACAGCATGTTCTTGACCACCAACGTATAAATCTATTGGTAACCAATATTTAAATAAATCATATGCTTCTTTAGAATTAAGTGGAATATATGATTGATCAGGTTGTTTTAATAAATAACCTAAATAATATCAACAACTTCCAGCCCATTGTGGCATTGTGTTTGTTTCACGACGATATTGTTTATTATCGATAGTAATATTTACCCAATCTGTTAACTTTGATAATGGACTTTTACCATCATTTGATGGTTTATAATCATCACATGGTGGAAGTATTAATGGTAAATCCTTAACTAAATGTGGTTTATTATTTTCATCAAAAATAATTGGGAATGGCTCGCCCCAATATCTTTGACGGCTAAATAATCAGTCTTTCATTTTATAAGTAACATGCGATTTACCTAAATCATTTTTTGTTAAGTAGTCAATCATCTTATCTTTAGCTAGTTTGTTATTTAAACCATTTAAGAAATCTGAGTTAATGTGTTTACCATCACCGATATATGGTAATTGACTGTCATTAACATCAATAACTTTGGTTATTGGTAAATTGTATTTAACGGCAAAATTATAATCACGTTCATCATGGGCTGGAACAGCCATAATTGAACCTGTAGCATAATCTTTTAAAATATAGTCACAGATATAAATTGGTAATTTATTACCTGTAATTGGATGAATAGCATATGAACCTGAAAATACACCAGTTTGTACTTTTATATTTGCTTTTCTTTCTAAATCACTCTTAGATTTAGCTTGCATGATGTAATCTGAACATTCTTTTTTATTTTCAGATTTAATAAATTTATAAACATCTTTATGGTCTGGGGCAATTGCTAAAAATGATGCACCAAATAATGTATCAGGTCTTGTAGTAAATACTTCCAAATTTACATTAACATCGGTTTTAAATGTAATTAATGCACCAGTAGATCTACCAATTCATTTTCTTTGAATTGCTTTTAATGATTCTGGTCAATCAATTAGATCTAAACCCTCAATAAGTTTATCAGCATACTTAGTAATTTTTAGAACTCATTGACGCATTGGTTTTTTAACAACAGGAAATTCTCCACGTTCAGAAACCATCTTACCATCTTTATTTAAGACTTCTTCATTAGATAAAACTGTTCCAAGTTTTTCACATCAGTTAACATCAACGTCTCTAATTTCAGCTAATCCATTTTCAAATAATTTTGAAAATATTCATTGTGTTCATTTGTAATATTTAGGGTCAGTTGTATCAACTTCTTTATCATAATCATAACTGAAACCAATCATTTGTAATTGTTGACGAAAATGATTGATATTATCATGGGTAAACTTAGCTGGATGATTATTTGTATTAATTGCATATTGTTCAGCAGGTAGACCAAATGCATCCCAACCAATTGGGTGCAATACACTATATCCATTCAAGTGTTTGAATCTTGAAACTACATCAGTTGCAGTATATCCTTTTGGATGTCCTACATGTAGTCCTTGTCCACTAGGATATGGAAACATATCCAAAATATATGCTTTTGGTTTACTGCGATCATCAACAAATTTATAAGTTTTGTTGTCTAATCAATATTTTTGTCATTTCTTTTCAATTAAATTATGGTTATACATAACTGTTCCTATAATAATATTAATATTATATTAATGGATAAAAAGTACATAAGAAATTTTAGTATTATTGCTCATATCGATCACGGTAAATCAACTTTAAGTGATCGGATCATTGAACTTACTCATGGCCTTGAAAAAAGAGAAATGAAAGAGCAAGTATTAGATTCTATGGATATTGAACGTGAACGTGGCATCACAATTAAATTAAATAGCGTTTCATTAAACTACACTGATAAAAGGACTAATCAAAAATATGTTCTTAATTTGATTGATACCCCTGGACATGTAGATTTTAATTATGAAGTATCACGAAGTCTTGCAGCATGTGAAGGCGCATTATTAGTTGTTGATGCTACCCAAGGAGTACAAGCGCAAACTATTGCTAATACTTATTTAGCTCTAGCTAATAATTTAAATATTATTCCAGTAATCAACAAAGTTGATTTACCAAGTGCTAATGTTGATGATACATTAAAGCAAATTGAAGAAGCAATTGGTATTAATGAACATGTAAATTTAATTTCTGCTAAAACTGGACTAGGTGTTGATAAATTATTAGAAGATATTATTGATTTTATTCCTCCACCAACCGGTGATAATAATGCAAAATTACAAGCTTTAATCTTTGACTCTTATTATGATTCATATCGTGGAGTTATTTGTTTCATAAGAGTTAAAAATGGAACAATCCATGTTGGCCAACATATTAAAATGATGGCTAATAATAAAGATTTTATTATTAGTGAACTTGGTATTAAAACGCCAAAATTTAAAAATGTGGATGTTTTAAACTGTGGTGATGTTGGCTGAATTGCTGCTAATATTAAAACTGCTAAAGATATTGAAGTTGGTGATACAGTTACTGATTTTGATAATCCTTGTTTGCAACCTTTACCTGGATATAAAAAAGTATTACCAATGGTATATTGTGGAATGTACCCAACTGATAATAGTAAATATGCAGAATTAAAAGATGCCATGATGAAAATATCTTTATCTGATTCTTCATTAACATATAGATATGAAACTTCTGCTGCACTTGGTTTTGGCGTCCGTTGTGGTTTTTTAGGTTTATTACATATGGATGTTATCCGCGAAAGAATTTTAAGAGAATACAATATTGATTTAATTTTGACCGCACCAAGCGTAGAATATTTAGTTCTAAAAACTAATGGTGAAACAATCAAAGTCAATAATCCTAGTGAATTACCTGATCCAACATTTATAAAAGAAATTCAAGAGCCATATGTTAAACTAGAAATCATTACACCAGAAGAATATTTAGGTGGATTAATGAAATTATCACAAAGCCATCGAGGAATTTACCAATCTTTAGATGTAGTTGAAGGAAACCAACGTCGACTAGTCTACACTATTCCTTTAAGTGAAATCATCTATAACTTCTTTAATAGTTTAAAAGTTGTTAGCCGTGGTTATGCATCAATGAGTTATGATTTACTTGATTATGAAAAAAGTAATTTAGTTAAAGTTGATATTCTTTTAAATGGTAAAAAAGTTGATCCACTAAGTATGATTTTGCATAAAGAGAATGCACATGTAAGAGCACGTACTATTTGTGAACGATTAAAGAAGTTTATTCCTCGTCAACAATTTGAAATTCCTATTCAAGCCGCTATTGGTGGTAAAATCATTGCCCGTGAAACTATTCCAGCTATTTATAAAAATGTATTAGCTAAATGTTATGGTGGCGATGTCAGCCGTAAAAAGAAATTGCTTGAACAACAAAAAGAAGGTAAAAAGAAACTTAAAAGTATTGGTAATGTATCTATTGAACATGATACTTTTATCAAGATACTTGATAATGATGAATAATTTTTAAATTTTTTGAATTTTTTTTATTTTTTCCATATTTAATACATGGAGGGATAAAAAATGTATTCATACTTATATGGAAAAGTTGTTTCCATTAATAAAAAATCAATAACATTTGATTGTAATAATATTGGACATGTTATTTATGTTAATAATCCGAATGATTTTAAACAAAATGCCATGATTTATTTATATGTCTACAATCAATATAAACTAACAAGTAAAAATAGCTTTGTGGATGATATGTATGGTTTTAAATCATATATTGACAAAGAGTTATTCTTGTCATTAATGCGTTGTCAAGGTATTGGTGCAAAAACATCTTTGCTTATTTGCAATAACAACAATAATCTCATTAGACAACTAATTGTGACCAAGAATTATGAAGAATTAGCTAAATGCAAAGGGGTAACTACAAAAACTGCTAAAACTATTATTGATACATTATATGACTTTTATAAAACTAAAGTCGATAATTCATCAGTAAATAATATGATAACTGAACTATTCAGTGCATTAAATGCATTAGGATATAAAGACAATGACATTCAATATGCAATTGATAAAATGTCACTAACTAATATTTCTGATCGAGAAGAGCTATCTAATTTAATTGCTAATGCAATAAAGATTATTATCAATAAGGATAATAATGCCATTGAATCTAATTAATAACTTAGATAATTTTATTGGTAAAAATAACATTAAAGAAAATATTCAGGTTTATATCAACTCATGTATTAAAGATCATCATGCATTTGAGCATAGCTTAATCTATGGTCTGCCTGGAACTGGAAAAACTACATTAGCCAAAATTATTGCTAATGAGTTACATGTAAAATTGAGGATTGTACAAGGTGCTACTATTCAAAAGCCTATTGATGTAATCAATATTTTATTATCAATGCAAGAAAGTGAAATACTTTTTGTTGATGAAATTCATGCAGTAAATATTAAATGTTTAGAACTTTTTTATTCAGCAATGGAAGAAAATAGTCTTGACTTAAATATAGGCAAAGATTTTAACTGCAAATTGACAAGAATAAAATTACCAAACTTTTCCATAATCGCTGCAACAACAATTTATGGCAAACTTCCACAACCGCTTATTGATCGGTTTGGTATTATTATCAACTTAAATGAATATAGCGAAAATGAAATTAAAAATATTGCTATATTCTATGCAAATAAATATGGAGTTAAATTAGACAATCAAGACATTGATCTAATTTGTTTAGCTTCCAAAGGTATTCCACGAATAACTTACAAGTTAATCAGAAGAATTTATGATTTTAAAATATCTGATGCAAAAATTAAAGTTAAAGATATTCTTAGCAAGATTGGATTTGTTTATAATGAATTTGATAAAAATGATTATTTATATCTAAAGACATTAAGTCAAAATGATGATGACACTTTAGGTATTAAAACTCTAAGTCAAATTATTGGTATAGATGAATTAACAATCACTTTAAAAATTGAGCCATATTTATTACGCAAAAATTATATTGTCAAAACAAATAAAGGAAGGAGGATAACGTATGATGGGAAAATAATTTTAAAAGAAATAAGCAAAAATGTCTAATGATTTAACTTCTTGGAAGCTAGATCAATAATATCTAACTTAAACTCATCATTAATATTTTTTTTAATGATTTGATATTGGTCTTCGATAATTTTGTTATTCTCAACATAATTATCAAAAAGCATTGAATTTGGTTGTTTATTAAAATGCAATTGGGAAATTCCAACACCAATTAATCGAATAGTATCATTTTGAAAATTATCTACATACATATTTTTCAAAATTTTTACAATTTCATAGTAATCACTTAATGATTTTGCGGATGAATAATTTTTGGTTACCATCTTAAAATCTGGATATTTCACATAAACTGATAGCCTTTTACCTACTAAACCATAATAGTCCATTCTGCTTATCATACTTTTAGTTAACTCTTCAATTTTAAGATTAATTTCATCAAGATTGTTAGTGTCAGTTAAAAATGTTTGACTATTACTTAGTGATTTAGGTATATTACGTGAATGATCAAGCTGATCATCACCAATTCCATTTGCATTCTGAAAATGAACTATTCATTGATTTACTAATACTTTTTTAAGTATATCAACATTGTTCTTATCAGCAATATCTTTAATTTTTTGAATTTTGTACTTTTTCAATTTGGCTGAAGAACTTTTACCAATTAAAAACATGTCTTCAATTGGCAAAGGTCAAATATATTGTTGAATATCATTTTTAGTAAAGATGGCAGTAATACCATAAGGTTTTCTAAAATCACTAGCCATTTTTGCTAAAAATTTGTTGTAAGATACTCCGATTGAACATTTTAATCCAGTGTAATCTTTAAGTTTTTGTTGAAATCTTCTGGCAATTTTGATCGCTTCATTTGGAGTTTTGCATAAATGAGTAATATCAGCAAAGCATTCATCAATGGACATTATTTCAATGTTGTTGGTTAGCTTTGTTGATACGAAATTGATAAAAATATTCGAATATTTTTCATATTCATCAAAATGATGACTAACAACAGCTAATTCTGGACACAATTTCCTTGCTTTAAAAATTGGCATAGCTGCTTTAACACCATATTTCCTAGCGATATAATTTGCTGAACTAACTACAGCAGCACGAGATGTAGAGCCACCAACAGCAATTGGTTTAGTTTTTAATTTTGGATTAAGTAATTCCTCAACCGATGCAAAAAAAGCATTTAAATCAATGTGTAAAATGTATCGCATATTATTTTTCCAAATACATTAAAAATTCAGTATTACCGTCACCACCTTTAATTGGTGATTCAATATAGTTCTTGTTTATTTTATAACCTAATTCCCTAGCTAAAGATGTGACAATATCTATTGCTTTTTCTCAAAGTTTTTTTGATCTTATTACACCATGATTAGCTTTAATTATTTCTTTTCCAAGTTCAAATTGTGGTTTAATTAAAACTATAAGTTTTAATGAATATGGAAAAACTTCTTGAATTTTTTTTAAAATTTTGGTTAATGAAATAAATGAAACATCAACGACAATAACATCAATTTTTTTAATTTTATATGTTGAAGTATTAAAATCTTTGAAATTTACACCTTCATATAGTTTAATTTTTGGATTTTGTCTTAATTTTTGATCCATTTGATTTTTACCAACATCAATCGCATAAATACTTTTGGCACCATTAATTAGGCAAACTTGAGTGAATCCACCGGTACTTGAACCAATATCTAAAACAACTTTATTCTTTAAATCAATATGAAATTTATCAATTGCTGCAATTAATTTATACGCACCACGAGAAACATATTGTTCATGTTGATTTATTCTAATAATATCACTGTCGTTAACATTATAAGCAACCTGAGTTTTTATTTTGTTATTGACTAAAACAAAACCATTAGAAATTAAGCTTTGTGCTTTGTTTCTACTATCTACTATTTTCTTATCAACAATATATTTATCGAGGCGCATTTATAAAGTATTATATGAATATAAAATCTAACAAAGGGATGTTTTTAGAAGAATTAATTAATCGAACAATTAATTATTATGAATCTAAAAATATTGCCTATTTTGAAAAACGAAATATCCCATTTAAAATTCTTAAGATGATAAACGAAAAGACTTTTGTTGGTTTATTATTTTCAAAATCAACAGTCGATTACACAGGTGTTTATAAAAATACACATTGTGAATTTGAAGCAAAGCAGACTGAATTGGAAACATTTAACTTCAATAATATTCAACAACACCAATATTTGTACTTGGAAAAATTATCTAAATATTGAAATACACTTTGCTTTTTAATAATCTATATGGTTAAATATGAAAAATTTTACTTAATTAAATTCAGTGAAATTATTCAATATATTAAATTAAACAAAACACATAAAATTAGTATTGATAAGTTAAAAAAATATGGATATGAATTAGAAATTATTTATCCTGGAATTTTAAATTTAATTGAGGTATTAGAAAAAATTATTCTTTAATTGCTTTCATTATGTAATTAATAAAATCTTTTGAATCTGCGTTTTTATAAAGGATTTTGTATAAATGAATAATTATTGGAGCATGAATTTTATACTTTTTAATAATTTCATAAGCGATCTTTGTTGCTCAATAACCTTCAACTGTTTTTGTCTTTATCATCTCTTTAATTTGGCCACTACCTAATCTACCAATAGCTAAACCTAAAGAGAAATTACGAGATTTTTCAGATGTACAAGTTAAATAAATATCACCTATACCACAGAATTGGTATAGTGTTTCTTGTTTACCACCCATGATTTTTAAGATGTAAGATATTTCCTTAGCAATTTGTGCTAGGATTGCAGAACGCGTATTAATTGAAGTATGTTGTGAATATAAAATACCGGTAGCAATAGCCATAACGTTTTTTAGAGCACTAATAGTTTCAGCACCATTCATATCATTAATAGCAACACATTTAAAATAATCAGTATCAAATATTTTTTTAACTCGTTTAGCAATATTAATCTTTTCGCAAACTACATTAACAATAGTTCTATTTTTATCATAAACTTCAATAGCAAATGATGGACCAATTAATGCAACTAAGCCTTTTGATTTGTTTTTAATAATACGGTTTATTGTTGGACTTCATGTTTTTAATGATTTAGGATCAAAACCTTTAGCTACATTTACATAAATTGGTTTAGATTTAATAATATTAACAACTTTAGACAAAACATTTTCAATGTGAACAGATGGGACAGCAATAATAACAAATTGAGGTTTAAAATCAGCGATTTGGTTAATATCTTTTGTAACAAGAAATAATTCACCATCAAATTTTTTATCACCAAAAAACTTTGTATTTTTTTGTGATTTTAGATCATTTATTTCTTGATCATCAATACCCCACATAGCAACAGAATTACCGGCATTTAACAATACCGTAGCTAGTGCCGTTCCTCATGCACCTGTTCCAAGTATAGCTATTCTGCTATTAGTTTTGTCCATCTTTTACTCCTCTTATTCTTGAATTCTTGTCCTTATAATATATTGTAATAGGAATTAAATTAATTCCAAAAGATTCACGAATTAAATTTTCAATAAATCTTGCATATGAAAAATGTAAATACTTAGGATCATTTGTAAATATTACAAAAGTTGGAATTTGTCCTTGTACTTGTGTAGCATAATGAATTGTTAATCTTCCGCCTTTAAATAAAGATGGTGGATTATGTGAAGCCGCTTTTAAAACAACATCATTTAGAATTGATGTGTTAACTTTAATATTTAATTGATTTTCAATTTCATTGATTAACTTAAAAATATTTTGAATTTTTTTCTTGTCTTTTGCACTAATAAAAACAATTGGTGCTCAAGATAAAAATTTAAATTTGGAACGAATCTTTTTTGTAAATTCTATTTGTGTATGTTCATCTTTTTTAACTAAATCTCATTTATTAACAACAATAATTGTTGGGATATTAGCTTTATAAGCTATACCACCAATGATTTCATCTTGTTCAGAAAATTCTTCGCTACCGTCAAGCATTAAAAGAATAATTTTGCTATCACCTACTGCAGCTTGTGTACGAAGTACAGCATACTTTTCAACTTTTTCAATTATCTTACCTTTTCTTCTAATACCTGCTGTATCAATGATGGTATACAATCTTCCATTGTATTTAAATTCAGTATTAATACTATCTCGTGTAGTATTTGGTATTGGTGAAACTAAAACACGATCTTCATTTAAAATGGAATTAGTTAATGTTGATTTACCAACATTAGGTTTACCAATAATACAAAATGTTAAATTATCAGATTTATTTAATCTTGTAGATTTAGATAATTTAATAATTTTGATAATTTCATCTAATAAATCACCAACACCTATACTATGTTCAGCTGATATATAGTAGGGCTTGCCATAACCAAATGAATAGTAACTTCTTTCATTGCTATTATCATTATTTTCAGATTTATTAACTACTAATAAAACTTTTTTATTTTTCTTTTTCTTTAACAACTTACTAATAAAATAATCATCAGCATTAATTCCTTCTTTGTTTGAAACCATAAAAAGAATTAAATCAGCTTCTTCAATTGCATAATTAACTTGCATTTCAATATTTTTTTGAAATGGAGAATCTTTTATTGTTAATCCACCTGTATCAATTAAATTGAATTTCTTACCTAATCATTCAACTTCTCCATAAATGCGATCTCTAGTTACACCAGGTTGATCTTCAACAATTGATTTTTTTTGTCTAATTAATCGATTAAATAGCGTTGATTTACCAACATTAGGCTTACCAATAATAACAACTTTACTCATTAGTTATTTCCTTAAATTTCTTAATGATGATATCTGAAATTTCATCAATTGTTGAACCTTTATCATTAATTACAAATGCATCTGGTACTTTAATTAATGGAGAAAATTGACGATGTGTATCTTGATAATCTCGATTTTTAATTTTTTGTAATACAACTTCATATGGTTCAGATTTGTTGTATTGCTTTCATCTTCGATCAGCTCGTAATTTTACATCAGCATCTAAATAAATTTTAAGCGTAGCATTAGGTAAAACAACACTTGTTATATCTCTTCCTTCCATAACACAGTTGATATTAGCAGCAATTTTTTGTTGATCAGCAACACATTTCTCTCGCACTAATTGAAATGTAGCAATTTTGCTAGCAAGCGCTGCAATTTCTGGATTATTTAATTTGTCAGTAACTTCATTATCATTTAAAAATACTTTTTGCTCTTTAAGTTCAACTTTATTTTGATTTAAAGTTTGCATCACTAAATTAATGTTGTTTATATCAATGTTGTTATTCTTTAATGCTAAAGCATAACATCGATACATTGCACCAGTATTAATATAAACAAAATTTAATTTTTCAGCAATATTTTTTGCAATTGAAGATTTACCTACACCACTTGGACCATCTATTGCAATTTGATATGTTTTAACTTTAGACATATATTAAAACCCCAATAACTATTAAAATAATGATTGCAACCAGCAAAATTACAAGTGTAAAAATTGTGGCTAGATATAATTTTTTATAAGAAGCAGAATTCTTAGCTATATCAGTTGAAACTTTATATTTTTCAATAACTAACTTAGAATTTTCTGAACTTTTAATAGTATCCATTAATTTACCTAATTTTTGAATACTTACTTGTTGAAAATCTAATAATTCTTTTTGCGCTGTTTTTAACTCTTTATCAATCTCTTCAAGTTTTAAATAATTTTTGTCCTGAACTAACCAATCATGAGCTATTGTTTTCTTATCATTACTAATAATTGAATCATGCTCATATGAAAAAATTAAATCAGAAATATCTTTAATAATTTTTTCCTCTTGTTTTGTGTCAATTAAATTAGAAAAATTTTTTATTTTTTGAAAAACTGTTGGATCCATTTGATTTACAGAAACCAAAGGAACAGTTGGAGTAAATCATTTAACATCGTCTGCTTCATTTAAAAGGATGTTTGGATTTAAATCCATTATTTTTTTACGGTACGAATTAATAATGCTAGATTCTGTATCAATGGTAGACAAAAAAGCATCTTCATTTAAAATTTGTTTGCGATAATCTGCATATTTTTCAATTCGTGTCATATTATTTAAATAATAAATTTTAATTTTTTGGAAATAATTTTAACTGATAATTTATTAGTATCTTCATGAATATCGCCATCAATATCATAAAGTTTTTTGTCTAATTTTACTAATAGTTCTTTACATTTAAATCCTTGGTATGTGCTTATTGTTGAAGTTTTACCTTTCATTATTTTACATAAATTATAAACGGTAAATAAACGGTTAAACTTTTTTATTAATGATACAGTAATATATCCATCATTTACTAAAGCACTAGGTATTAGTTTAATACCTCCACCAACAGTTCTACCATTAGCTATTGAAAATGAAATTGCTTTATTTTCTTTTCAAGTTTTACCATGATCAACTGAATATTTTATATCGTGAACACTAAAAAATAAAGATTTAGAAATTGTTGCCAATGAATATTTGGTTTTCTGACTAAAGTGTTTATAACTTAAATACTTTTTAATAACATTTGGAACGATTCCAGCTCCAATAGCATTAATACATCTAAATTTATTGTTTACTTCTATAAAATCAATATAGGTAGATTTTTGATTAAAAATTCTTTTTAAATTAGCAATTTGATCAGTTTGACTTATTTCTTTGAAGTTTAATGTAAAATCATTACCACTTCCAAAAGGTAAAACACTTAAATAAGTGTTTTCGAAATCTTGAATACCATTTAAAACTTCACTAAGAGTACCATCACCACCTACAGAAATAATATGCACAGGTTTATGTTTTGATGTTATGGAGTTTACAATTTTTACTGCATGTAGAGGATATTTTGTTTTATGCACAAAATACTTATGTTTAGAATGTTTTAAAAATTGTTCAACATCTAAAAAATGTTGTGCTGCTTTTTTATTATTGGAGGTAGGGTTAAAAATAAAATGCATCTCCATAATTTAGTTAACTCCAGTCATTAATTTCATTTGGTCTCAAATAATTTTATCATTACCATTTGTATCTAATGAAAGTAAATGCATACCTTTATCTTGAATAATAATTTTGTTAACATTATTAGCATAGCTAATAAATTTGTTAATTTTCTTGATATTTAATTCATAATAACAGTCTTGTTTTGTTTGAATATATGTAATTGGTAATTTGTTATTTGTTTTAAAGTGTTTCTTCAAGTATTTAAAAGATGGTCGCATTGCGTATCAAGCAGCTAAATCAAGATTAACAAATCCTTGTTTTTCATCTCCTGGTTTATTACTAATCCGCAATAATATTTCATTATCAGTAATAGATTTCATATCACCAGTTAAACAACGAGAATTTGTATTAAATAGGATACTTAATAAATGTACCATGCCAATCTTAAGATTTTGAGCGTTTGACTTTGCTGAAAGTCGAGTATTCATCTTACTTGGTGCATTCCAACATATAATGCCAGCAATAGAAGTAGGATATTTTTTAGCATATAAAAGTGCTAAATTTGCCCCTCAAGATTCTCCTGTAAGGTAAAAATTCTTAATGTTTGGGAATTTTTGTTTTAGATTTAAAATACATTTTTTTATTAACTTAATGTAGTTTTTGTTAGTTCTATATGGTTTAATTTTCGGATCGTTACCTGGTAAATTCAAAAATATAATTGGAGGTAATTCATCAATTGGCATTTTTCAAAATCTATTTAATGAGTTACTAAAATTGATTCCATTTAAATGAATTACTACTTGCATTTGATCAGATATATTTTTTGATGCAATATAGTTAATTATTAATTTCTTATTGATGGTTAAAATACCATTTTCCATAATATTTATGTATATAATATTAATATTATATAAAATATATCTATGAGCTTAAGTCAATGAAATGTGTTTTCACCAAGTAGAAAAATATTAAAAAGAGCTAAAAAATTGGCCAATTATATTGATTCTTTAAAGGGTGAATTTAGAAGGAAAACAAATGCAGAGTTGTCAGCAATGACAAATACTTTTATTGACAAGTTAAAACGTGGACAAAGTCTTGATGATATTTTGCCTGAAGCTATTGCTACAGCTAGAGAAGCAATATACCGTGTTCATCATATATTTGCATATAAAGTTCAACTTATTGGTGCTATTGTTGCTAATCATGGTGACTTTTGTGAAATGTACACTGGAGAAGGTAAAACTATAGTTATTGTCTTAGTTGCTTATTTAAATGCTTTATTAAAACGTGGTGTTCATGTAGTAACTGTTAACGAATATTTAGTACAACGTGATGCACGATACTGTGCGCAAGCATTAAATCCTCTTGGAATAACAGTTGGTTATAACTTAGCAAGTTTTTCTTCTAATCAAAAAAGAGAAATGTTTGCATGTGATATTACCTACACTACTAACTCTGAATTAGGATTTGATTATCTACGTGATAACATGGTTAATAAATATGAAGATAAAGTTATTAGAGAACTTAACTTCGCTATCATTGATGAAGGTGATTCAGTTTTAATTGATGAAGCACGAACACCTTTGATTATTTCTGGACAACCAAAACAAGATGTTTCAATGTATATTGAAGTTGATAATTTTGTTAATAAACTAAGTGAAAAAGATTATGTAATTGATTCAGAATCTAATACCATTAATTTAACTGATGAAGGTGTTAAAAAAGCAGAATCATATTACCACTTAAAAAATCTTTTCCACTTTGAAAACTCAACTTTATACCATAAAATCAAAAATGCTTTATTAGCAAACAAAATTTTTAAAAATGGTGTTGAATACATTGTCAAAGATGACAAGATTTTTCTTGTTGACCAATTTACAGGCCGTATTCTTGAAGGACGTAGCTATAATGCTGGTGTTCAACAAGCTATTCAAGCAAAAGAAAGAGTTAAGATTGAACCTGAAAATGTAACTGTTGCAACAATTACATATCAATCTTTTTTCCGTTTATACAATAAATTAGCTGGATTAAGTGGTACTGCGGCAACTGAAGCTGAAGAATTTTTAAAGATTTACAACATGATTGTTGTCTCAGTTCCAACAAATAAACCAGTTATTAGACGTGACTTAAACGATTATGTATTTGCTAATAAAATGAGCAAATGGGTTCACGTTGCAAGTGAAGTAGAAAGAGTGCACACAACAGGACAACCAATTCTTATTGGTACAGAATCAGTTGAAGACTCAGAAGAATTAGTTTACTTTTTAAAAAATAAAGGTTTACCATTTCAACTTTTAAATGCAAAGAATAATGCTAAGGAAGCTAAGATTGTTGCTTTAGCTGGTCAAAAAGGTATGATTACCATTTCAACTAACATGGCTGGTCGTGGTACTGATATTAAGTTAGGTGAAGGCGTAAAAGAACTTGGAGGATTATATGTTATTGGTACTGCCCACCATGAATCACGTCGTGTTGATAACCAATTAAGAGGACGTAGTGGTCGTCAAGGTGACCCAGGATTAACAAGATTCTTTGTTTCATTGGATGATACATTATTTAGACGTTTTGCAATTGAAAAAGAGAAAAAGAGTAATCAGAAAATTGATGATGACTATTATGATTCATGATTCTTTACTCGTGTAATCAGAGGTGCTCAAAAGAAGGTTGAAGCATTCAACTTCGATATGCGTAAGCATCTTATTGACTACGATAGCATACTTTCAAATCAAAGAGAATTAATTTATAAACAAAGAGATCAAATTCTTAAAAATGTTACAAATGTTCAAATAGCCAAAAATATGGCTAAAAATGTTGCAAAAGACATTGTTGATCTAGCTAAATCAAAAAAGAATACACTATTTGTTGAAGCACAACAACTTGCTGACATTGTTAATAAAAAATTATTCAATTACAATTTAGTTTCACCTGGTTTCTTTGAACACAAGACTGTTAATGAAGCTGTAAATATTCTATACAGCATCTTATGTATTAGTATTGATAAGCGAATTGAGTTATTAACTCCTGAAACAGGAAACAAAATTTTTAAAGATATTATGATTCAGGCTCTTGATTACCAATGAACTAATCACCTTGATTTAATGGTAAAAGTTCGTGAAGGTGTAAACTTAAGAAGTTTTGAACAACGATCTCCATTAAATATCTATGTTGAAGAAGCTGACAAACACTTTAATAACATGAAACGTAATATTGCTCATGCAACAATTATTCAAATTAACCATATCTTTGTTCCAAAAGTTAATGAAGCAATATTTAATGAATTGTCAAGTGTACTTGATACATTGAACATTGATAAGAAAATTTATGAAGATTTGAAAAATCGTAATAATGACCAAATTATTCAAAATGCGTTTAATAATAAACCAAACTTCACATTAAATTTAAAACCTAATTCACCAAAGGATAAGTTTACTCCTATTAAAGAAGAAAAACGTGAAGATGCAAAAACAACTTTAAGTAAAATTGCTGAATCAATGAAACAAAAGCAAGACCAAATTGCTAAAGAAGAGGAAAAAGCTAAAACTGTTCCGTCCGCTACAAAAAAAGAAGAAAAATAATTTTAATGAATAGTATTGACAATAAATTCATATTGACTACTAATATGAAACCAATTGCTGACCAAGTATCAGCTATTAATGAATTAGTAAACAATATTAAACATAATGTTAAATCACAGGTACTTTTAGGTGCAACAGGAACTGGAAAAACATTTACTATTGCCAATGTTATTGAGAAATTACAAGCTAAAACTTTAATTATTGTTCATAATAAAACTTTAGCTGCCCAACTATATGGTGAGTTTAAAGAATTATTCAAAAAAAACAAAGTTGAATATTTTATTTCATATTTTGATTTTTATCAACCTGAAGCTTATAAACCAGCTCTAGATTTGTATATTGAAAAAAATGCACAAAGAAACAATGACATTGAAATGATGCGTTTATCAACTATTAATTCATTGGCCACATCTGATAAAGTAATTGTTATCGCATCTGTTGCTGCCATTTATGCATCAGTGTCCCCTTATGATTATGATGAATTCAAATTCTTAATCAAAAAAGGTGAGAAAATTAATTACAAACAATTTCAATACCAATTAGTTAAATTACAATATGAACGTAATCAAATAGATTTAAAACCTGGAACTTTTAGAATTAATGGTGATGTAATTGAAATTGCTCCTGGAACCACTGATACATATAACATCCGTGTATCTTTATTTGGTGATGAAATAGAATCAATCCATTTAGTAGACTCATTAACTGGTGCAGTATTAAAAAAAGAAGATTACTACATTATCCCTCCAGCTAATGAATACATCATGAATGAATCAAGATTTAATGAAGGTATTAAAAGAATTACCCAAGAACTTGACGAAAGAATTGAGTATTTTAAAAAACATGCTAAATTATTAGAAGCACAAAGAATTGAACAACGAACAAAAGCAGATATTGAATCACTAAAGGAATTAGGCTTCTGTCCCGGTATTGAAAACTATTCGCGTCACTTAGAATTAAGGGCAGAAGGAGAAACTCCTTATACAATTTTTGACTACTACAGAAATAATGATTGATTATTAGTTATTGATGAATCACATATGACAATCCCTCAGATTAGAGGTATGTATAATACTGACCGTAATCGTAAACAAACTTTAGTAGATTATGGTTTTCGATTACCATCAGCATTAGATAATAGACCATTAAATTTTATTGAATTTAACCAAAAAATTAAACATATCATTTATTGTTCAGCAACACCAAATGATTATGAAATAAAAGAATCAGATGGTATTGTTGTTCAACAAATTATAAGACCTACAGGTTTAGTTGATCCAATTCTTGAAATTCGTCCAACAAAAGATCAGATTGATGATTTAATCGATGAAATAAAAAAACAAATTACTAAAAATGAAAGAACATTTGTTACTGTATTAACTATTAAGTTGGCTGAAACATTAACTGAATATTTGAAAAATAAACATATTAAGGTTGCCTATCTTCACCATGGATTAAAGCCTTTACAACGTTCAAAAATTCTAAATGACATGCGTTGTGGAAAATATGATGTTATTGTTGGTGTTAACTTATTAAGAGAAGGACTTGATACTCCTGAGGTTTCTCTTGTTTGCATATTTGATGCAAATAAACCAGGTATCTTTCGAAGCTCACGTGCTTTAATTCAAACGTTTGGCCGTGCTGCACGAAATGTTAATGGTCGAGTAATCATGTATGCTGATAGTGTTTCTAAAGATATGCAGATTGCTATAGATGAAACTAACCGTAGAAGAAATATTCAAATTGAATATAACAAAAAGCATAACATTACACCTAAAACAGTTATTAAAGATATAAGAGACGATTTTATTTCTGATGAAGAAATGAAATTAATGGAAGCTGCGTATAGCGCAAAGAAAAAAGGCAAAGACAAGCAAACAAAAGCTATTAAACGTTTACGTAAAGAAATGCTTGCTGCAGCTAAAAATAAAGAATATGAGAAAGCTGCATATTTACGTGATTTAATTATTGAACTTGATGGAAATTTAGAGGAAGAATAATTATGGCGAACTTTATACAAGAAGAAATTATTGATTTATTAATTAAAAATGATTTAACAATTAGTACCGTTGAAAGTGTTACTGCAGGAATGATTAGTTCATATTTAGCATCAGTTCCTGGAGCTAGTAAAGCATTAAAAGGAGGTTTTGTTGTTTATTCTAACTTTGCTAAAATGAAACTTTGTCACGTCAAACAAGAAACAATTGATAAATTTGGAGCTATTAGTAAAGAATGTGTTGAAGAATTAGCTATTAATACTAATAAAATTCTTCACACTGATATTTCTGTAGCTATTTCTGGTAATGCAGGACCTGTATGCGATGAAAATAAACCTATAGGGTTTGCTTATTTATGCATTTGTGTAATTGATCGACCTTATGTTTATGAAATACAATCTAATGAAAAAGAGCGTAATGATATCCGCATTAATTTAACACAAATTGCATATGAAAAAATATTAAAATTATTGAAGGAAATTATTTAATCATGTTACATGAAGTTCAGTTCAATCTTGGTATTTTAATTAGTTTAATGATTGCTGCTGCTTTAGTTCTAGCGCTTACCATTTTTGAATTTACAGTATTTTTATTAACTAATAAGTATTTAATTTTTAAAAAGGTTAAATTTTTTAACATCGGATTTATAGTTAATACTATTGTCTTAGTGATTTCTCTAGTTATTTCTATTTTATTAACTTTTCCTATTTTATTAACTTTTCTTGAAATATCACAACTAGCATATTTTCCATGCATGTTAGTATGATGAACAGTTACATGTTTGGCAATAGCAATACTAATTACCAGAACAGTTATAACTATTAAATCTTGAAAACATAAATACGAAATTAAAGATGCACTCCATCTTTCAATTGATCAATTAGCAAATCAATTTAAAATTAAAAACTTTAAAGAATCAACAATTAATTTTAAATATTCAAAAAATGATAAGTGATATGAAAATATTCAAACTGATTTTAATGAAATATCACACAAAATTGAAACTCTTAATTCATCAGGTGTAGGTTTTGTCGCAACTGAAATCATTACATTCTTAGAAGCACATGCTACAACTATTTCCAATAAGCGAAATAAATATGCTTATTGTTTATTCCTAATTCTATTAGATAATCTGCAAAAAAAGATAAATCCTGATAAAATAAATAATATAACTGAAAAAAATAGAAAAAATTAATTTATTTTTCCATTTTAATATAATGGAGGGACTAAATTAAAAATGAATGAAGAAAAATTATTAGAGCAAGCCATTAAAAAAATTGAAGTTCAATTTGGAAAAGGCTATGTTACAAAATTTAATGATAAACAAACTATTGATGTGATTCCATCAGGAAGCATTAAAATAGATAAAATTCTTGGTATAGGCGGATATCCTAAAGGCAGAATCATTGAGATATATGGTAATGAATCTTGTGGTAAAACCACATTAGCCTTACAAGCTATCGCTTCATGTCAATCTATTGGTGGTAAATGTGCTTATTTAGATCTAGAACATGCTTTAGATGCTAAATTTTGTATTGCTAATGGTATTGACTTATCAAAATTATTACTTGCTCAACCAGATTCTGGTGAACAAACATTTCAATTAATTTCTGCTTTAATTAAAACTGGTATGATTGATTTAATTGTTGTTGACTCTGTCGCAGCAATTGTACCAGAAAGTGAAGTTGAAGGAAAATTCTCTGATCAAACTATTGGTTTACAAGCAAGAATTATGTCAAAAGGATTAAGAGTAATCCAAGGTTTATTGTCAAAATACAATACCACAATTATCTTTATTAATCAAATTAGAGAAAAAGTTGGTGTATTTTATGGTAGTAATGAAATTACTACTGGTGGAAGAGCTCTTAAGTTCTATTCATCTATTAGATTAGAATTAAGACGAGCCGAATTAATTAAAAATGGTAGTGAGTGTATTGGTATTAAGACACTTGCTAAAGTTGTTAAGAATAAACTTGCTCCGCCTTTAAACAAAGCTTATATTGATATTTATTTTGATCAAGGCATTAATCATAATGAAGAAATAATCCAATATGCAATTGACTATGAAATTATTCAAAAGAAGGGTTCTTGATATTATTTTAATGAAGAGCGATTGGGTCAAGGCAAAGATGCAACAATTAAATTCTTATTGGACAATCCAATATTATTTGAACAAATTAAAAGTAAATGTTTAGATCGTAAAGATTTTATTATTGAACAAAATATTGATGAAACAATTAGACAATTGGAAACTGCAAAATAATTTATTTTTTAATAAAGATTATCAATATTATTGCTGACATAACTAAAGCAACAACTAAAAAAGCAAATAATCAATAAAACCATGGTAAATTATATGGTTTAAGTTTTGATTTTTCACGTTCAATATCAAAAAAGCTTGCTTGCAATGTTCTTTTTGAATAAGGTTTAATTAATTGTGCAGTTCGAGCTTTTTCAGGATATTTAATAATATCATCTATATCATGAATAATTTCTAAAACATTACTGTATCTAAAACATAAATCTTCTTTTTTTGAAGCAATGCATCTGAAAATAACATTTTCAAGTGCTAATGGAATTTTAGGATTATTTTTAGATAATGGTGGTAAATCATATTTTAATGGTAAGGTAATAATTGATTGCTCATTAGGATCACCAATAAATGGTTTATTACCAGTTAACATTTCATATAGAATGATACCAATAGAATAAAAATCACATTGTTCATTAATTACTTTAAATTTTTGCTCGACTGTGCTACTTGGGCGATATGCATTATATAAATCTGGAGAAATATATGAATAAGTTCCGTATAAAACTTTTTCATTAGTAGCAAATTTATTATTTTCTTTAGCTTCGTCTTTGCTAATTTGTGAATAAACAACAGATGAAATACCAAAATCAATAATTTTTAAATTTGATCGGTCTCTAGAAAGTAAGATATTTTCTGGTTTTAAATCACGATGAATAATCTTACCACTAAAACTATGTAAATCTTTTAAAGCAAGAAGAATTTTTTTAAACAAAAATAGTGCTTCTTGAACACTTAATAAACCTTCTTTTTCAATAACTTCACGCAGTGAATTACCACTTACATACTCCATTAAAATTGCAATAGTTTTATCTTTTACTATTTCTTTAATGTAGTATGTTTTAACTACATTTTCACATTGTGAAATTCTTGTACATGTTATGCATTCATCATAATATCGTGCCCAAGATTCATCGGTTGTATCTTTTGCTCGATTAATTATCTTTAATGCATAATAATTAAGACTAAATGAATTCTTTTGTGCAGTTGTATCTTCAACAAGATAAATGATTGAATCCATTCCACCTTTACCGATTTGTTTTAAAACTTTATAGTGATCAAAAATAATGTCACCAATTTTTATATTAAATTCTTTTATTTCTTTATCTTCTTGTTCCATTATTTTTCAATTTATTTGTAATTATTTTAATTAAAACTTCGTTAGATGTTTTTGGGTTAGCTTGACCTTTTGTTTCAGCCATTAGTATACCAAGATAGTATTTTAATACTCTTTCTTTTCGATTATCATATTGTTCTAACATGTTTGGGTTCTTATCAATTATTTTATTTAATAATTCTTCAAGAACTTTTTCATCTTTTATTTGAATAAAATTCTTTTCTTTCATGATAATATCTGGTCCTTTATTATCATCAAGCATCTCTGGAAAAATAATTTTAGCTTGTTTACCATTAATCTCTTCAGATTTTAAAAGTGTTAATAGTTTAGTAATTAATTCAATTTGTCGATTTGTTAAATCAGTAATCTGTTTATTTTTGTTTTTCAAGTAACTTACTAATTCAATAATTACTCATGAAATAGTTAAACCTGGATCATTAATTTTTGTGTTTACTGTAGTAAATACTTTATATAAATCAAAATCATTTAATAGTTGTTCAATTAATTCATCTTTGATATTTAATTGTTTTAACTCTTGTTTAATTACATCAGGAGTTTTGTTTATCTTAGCAATAGTACTATTAACAAATTCATCAGTTAAATAAATGTTACCGATATTCTTCTCAGGAATGAAATTATATTGATTTTCTGAATCTTTCATTCGCATAAATTCTGTTTTATTTGTCTGTTCATTTCAACGCATAGTAGCAAACAATATTTTTTCATTCTTTAAAATTAATTCTGTTTGACGTTTAATTTCATAATTAATTGCCTTAATAACATTAGCAAATGAATTAATATTTTTAATTTCTACACGTTGACCTAGTTGTTTTGAACCGACAGGAGCAATAGAAATGTTAACATCGACTCTTAATGAACCATCTTCCATTTTAGCATTAGAGATATCTAAGAATATTAAATTTCTTTTTAACTTTGTTAAAAATTCAACAGCATCTAAAGAACTATGAATATCTGGTTTAGTTACAATTTCAATAAGTGGCATACCAGAACGATTGTAGTCTAAATAAATTTTGCCATTATTAGTAGTTTCTTTTGCAGTATCTTCTTCTAAGTGAATTCTTTCAATACCAATAACATTACCATTATCTAATGTAATCTTTCCATTAGTACCAATAGGATGAAATTGTTGTGTGATTTG
Source organism: uncultured Ureaplasma sp. (assembly GCA_902800015.1). Lineage (GTDB taxonomy): Bacteria > Bacillota_I > Bacilli_A > Mycoplasmatales > Mycoplasmoidaceae > Malacoplasma_A. Next base: position 108,914 of record CADCCU010000001.1, read on the forward strand.
AAAACCTTTAGGTAGATCATGATAATAATAATTCTTACGATCAAAGAACAAATGTTTATCAATATTCATATTTAAAGCATGTGCTAAAGCAATGCCTTTTTCAACTGCAGCTTTATTAACTGTTGGTAATATTCCTGGTAATGCTAAATCCATATATGAAATATTAGTATTAGGTTTATCATTATGACAGCTTTTAGAATTAGAAAACATTTTAGATTTAGTACTTAATACAGCATGAATTTCTAATCCAATAGTTGCAAAAAAATTATTCAACATTATCGATTCACCTCTTTATTAAAATCTAATATTTCCTCAATTCTTAAAGCTATATTCAATAGTTTTTGATCTTCATATTTTTTACAATTTAAATTTATTCCTCAAGGAAGCTTACCAACAAATGCTGTTGGTAAAGTTATTGATGGGGTATGACAGAAATTACCTAACATTAATAAATCATCAGCAGTATTTAAGTGGTATATATGATTTTTAAATTCTTTTATTGTTGGTGCAACAGAACTTGCACATGGTACTAAATATGAATCATATTTTTCAAAAATACTATTGACAAATTTAGCATATAATCTTGCTGCTTTTTTCGCTTTATTGAAACATTCACGAAAATTTTCAAAACAGTCAACTAATGAGGCATAAAGAAATCGATATTTAACTTCTTTACCAAATCCTTTAGTTCGATTAATAGTTGCCATTTCTTTAAAATCATTAGCTGACTTATTTTGGTTTGTACCGAAAGTAAGACCAGTAAAATTATGATAACAACTTAAAGCCTCTGTAAATGAAATATATCTATATGACATATAAAGTGTTTCCATTAGTTTTCAATCAACTTTAACTTTTTCGACGATAACACCATTATCTTTTAATAATTGGATAACACGGTTGTATTCATTTAAAATATCTGGCTCTAAGAATTGTTCTACACCTTCAAAAATAGCAATCTTAGGTTTTTCAAATGATTTTAAGTTTTCATAGTATTTATTTTCTAAGTCATAACTTGTAAAATCATTTTCATCATGTTTTAAGATGTATTGTGCAACAATAGCCACATCAGTTACATAATCAGCAATAATACCAACGTGGTCTAATGATGGAGCATATGGATATACACCATATCTTGAAATTGCACCATATGATGGTTTATATCCAACTGTTCCTATATATGAACTTGGTTTTCTTACAGAATCACCTGTGTCTGTACCAATAGAGAATAAACCAAAACCAGCAGCAACACTATTTACACTACCACTACTACTGCCACAACTAATTCTTGAATTATCATAATAGTTGCATACTTCACCATAAGCAGTAGTCAAACCACTATTACCCATACCAAATTCATCCAAATTAGCTTTACCTAATAACATTGCATTTTGTTCATCTAATAATTTATAAACAGTAGCACTGTAAGGAGGAACAAAATTTCTTAAAAATTCACTACCGCCTGTGGTTCTGATATTTTTAGTAGCAATATTATCTTTTAAAGTATATGGAATAGCATATAACAAATTATTTTTGTTTTCATCAAGCTTTGATTGTAAAGCATCAACATCAATTAAATCCATGGTATTTGTGATAATACTGTTGGTGTGTTTAAAATTGTTAAACACTTTTTGCATTTGATCAAAAACTTCTTTAACAGAAATTTGTTTGTTAATTAATTTATCATGTAAATTTAAAATCTTAGATTTTTTCATGGTGATTATTAATGACTAAATAATCATTCTCCTTATTTTCTGAGCATGATAATATTGATTTCTCATCATATTCAACATATTCATCATTACGAAGTTTATTAAAAGCATTTTCTTCTTCAAGTTCTACATCTTCTAATGTATCAATATAATCCAACAAATTAGTTGAACTAATAGCAGAATTTATTTTATGTAGAACTCAATCCATCTCATCATCATTTATGCAAAAATTAATTGATTTAGCATATTGATTAACTTGTTCTTTAGTTAATTTCTTTAACATTTTTACTCCTATTCTAAATATTGTTTTGAAATATTTTCAATACGGTCATCACTATAGTCATATTTAACAAGTCCATTTACAACTTTGTATATTGGAAATATAACAGCCAAATTAACAATAGAGATAATTGGATAAGATAAAGTTCTAATTGCTAATCAATAATCAAATTCAAATGTTGAATATGTCACATCAAAGTATGGGACTAAGAAAACATTAGTGATGGCACTAACAGAAAATACTAAAAAAGTTGTTTGTAAAAAATAATCAATTCATGAATTTTTATTTTTTATATTTATTACTTGATTTTCAAGGAAAGTTATTGCTTTTTTAGCTTCATTCATTTTTAAATAATGCTTAGCATACCATCTTGCTTGTTTGACAGCAGCACGTGTACCATATTTCTTAATCTGTTTAAAGTATCAATGATTATGAGAGTCTCATAAAATGTTGTATTTTATTTTCAACATTGACAATTTTGTATTAGTTGTATTTAAAATAATAGAGATCAATCAAACGACTATTAAAACAATACCTAGAGTAGATGTTAATGTTATTGATAGTGCTGCTTTTGTAAATATAAAATCATGTGAAAAAAGTTGTACTTTGAAGTTTGGATATTGTTGAATATAAATATAAATAATTAATAACGCAGTAATAAGTATAAGAGTAATTGAACCAAATACTGAAAATTTAAAATTATTATTTTTAAAAGCAATCGATGCTGTCTTAAATAAACCAGCAACAATACCATAAGCTAATGAAATAATAAAGAATCCTGGGTGAAACATTCCTGCTGTTAAAGCAATTGTTAATAAATCAGTAATACCGCCAATTAGCAAACCGATAAAAGGACCAAATAATAATCCACCAAGTTGGATTAATATACCTTCAATTAAAACACGCACTCCAGGATAACCCCTAAAAACAACACCAAGCAATCCAGAAGTAACAAATGTCAACAACAAAATAATTGATATTGACATTGAAATCGTCATTGCTACATTAGTGATTCCTTTAATACGAATACGAGGAACAATGTAATATCGACGATGTCAACGAACTCTATAATATATTTTCTTTGCTAAAGAAACTAAAAACACAAGACCAATAAAACAAACAAAAAATATTGATACTTGAGTTTCTGTCAATAAAGGTTGAGCTGATACATCTGTCAATGGCAACATATCAATTAATTATATTTATAATTATATATATCTCATAAATATGCGCATATCTAATATTTTTCTCATTGGTTCACATGTTAGTATGAAAGCTCCAGATTATTTAGTTGGAAGCATAAAAGAGGCAATTTCTTACAATGCAAATTGCCTAATGATTTATACTGGTTCACCACAATCAACTAATCGAGTTAATATTAATGATTTAAAAATTAAAGAATTTCAAGAGATTGCTAGAAATAACAATATTCCCTTAGATAATGTTATTGTGCATGCACAATACATTATTAACTTAGCTAATAATGACCCAATAAAGCATAATTTTGCTATTGATTTTTTAACTACTGAAGTAAAAAGATGCATGCAGATAGGAGTTAAATATTTAGTCCTACATCCAGGTAGTGCTACAAATTGTGGTATTGAAGAAGGAATTAGAAATATAGCTGATGGTATTAATCAAATATTTAAAAAAGTTGGAAAAACTAATATTGTTATTTGCTTAGAAACTATGAGTGGTAAAGGTAATGAAATTGGTAGAAACTTTGATCAATTAAAAAATATCATTGATCTTGTAAATTTTCAAAACAATATTGGTGTTTGTTTAGATACATGTCATATTAATGATAGCGGATATGATATTTCTAATTTTAATGCTGTAATTAAAGAATTTGATCAAAAAATCGGATTAGATAAATTAAAAGTTATTCATTTAAATGATTCTAAAAATATTAAAGGTGCCTCAAAAGACCGTCATGAAAATTTAGGATATGGTACAATTGGGTTTGATAATTTATTGAAAGTTGCATTTCATCCACAATTAGTTAATGTTCCTAAGATATTAGAGACACCATGGTATGAAAATAAACCATACTATAAACAAGAAATAGCTATGCTACGAAATAAAAAATGAGAAGACTTTAAATAAAAAAACGGATCAATATATTGTCCGTTTTTATTTTATGGTGCCGTCTATTGGAATTGAACCAACAACCTACTGATTACAGGTCAGTTGCTCTGCCAGATTGAGCTAAGACGGCATAAACACCTTAATTATTTTATATTAATAATTAAGGAATATAAACTATTAAGCTAATTTATTATTCTTTTTTAAAATTTTCATTGTTTTAGTTGAAACTAAAACACGTTTAGAAGAATTTTTACCTGTTTTAATTCTTGCAGGTTGCAAATTAACTTTTCATGTTCTTCGTGAGTGGTTCATTGCATGCGATCTTGAATTCCCACTCATTTGTTTTCTACCAGTTATTTGATCTTTTCTACTCATAGTTAAATAATTATATAAACAAAATTATACAAGTTGCAATACAGCTGTTACTGTATTATCTCCATCGCGTTCATCAAGGCGAACAACTCTTGTGTATCCGCCTTTGCGATTTTCATACTTCTTAGCAATGGTATGTGCACGCTTTACAAGTTGATCAACATCCATTTTAGTTGTTTTTAAAAAAATACTACGCATTTTACGATCACTTGCTAAATTATTATTTTTAGCAAGAGTAATAATATCATCAACGTGTTTTTGTGTTTCTTTTGCTTTTGTCAATGTTGTTATAATTTGACCATAAGCAATTACATCGCTAACTTGTTGTCTGATAACCATTTTTCTTCAACTAGAAGTTTTACCTTTTTTATTAATAAATGACATAAATATCTATCCTTCTAATTAAATTTCTTGAGCGTCTTCAGATTCATTTTCATTAGATGAATCTTCGCTTTCTTCTTTAAAAGTTAAACCATATTCAAGAAGTTTCTTTTGAATTTCACGAAGTGATTTTCTTCCTAAATTCTTAATTTTTTCAACTTCTGAACGTGGTTTGTCAATCAATTGTTGAACAGTTTGAATACCAGCACGTTTTAAGCAATTGAATGAACGAACAGATAGGTTCATATCTTCAATTGAAGTTGAAGCGGTTTTAACTTCTTGTTTTTGTTTTTCTTCAGCCATCAATTTAATTTCATTAATTTTTTCATTGATATTAATGATTGGTTGTAAATGTTCAGACAATACTTTAGCAGCATAAGCTACTGATTCTGCTGGTGAAATTGCACCATTAGTACTTAACTCAATAGTTAATTCATCACCAACCTCATGTTTTGAAATCTTTGTTTCATTAACTGTGTAATTAACTGAAATAATTGGTGAAAAATTTGAGTCAGTAGCAATAATTGATAATGCATTAACTTTTTCATGGTTTACATCAAAAGTTGTAAATCCGTAACCTCTAGTTGCATAGATTTTTAAATCTAGCTTAGAAGATGCAGTAGTTAATTCACAAATATATAAATCTTTGTTGATAATTTCAAATCCAGGTGGAACTTCAATATCAGCAGCTGTAATTACTTTTTGACCTGATGCATTAATTGACATAACTGGTCATTGTTCGATATGAGTATTATCTAAATCTTCATCACTAAAAGCTTCATCATCAATTTTAATGAATAAACCTTTTAGGTTTAAAATAATTTGGGTAACATCCTCTTTAATACCTTTTAATGCTTGAAACTCATGTGTTGCGTCATTAATCTTAATTGCAAAGATAGAAGCTCCAGGAATATCAAATAATAATGTTCTACGTAAAGCATTACCTAATGTATTTCCCATTCCTTTTTCTAATGGTGAAATAGTGAATTTTGCTTGTTGTGGATTTTTTTCGTCAATTTTTGGAACGATGTTGTATTTTAAAAACTTTTTCATATTTATTTTCTCCTTATGATATTAACGAGGTTTTTTAGGTGGATGACAACCATTATGTGGTAATGGTGTTACATCATTAAGTTCAGTAATTTTCAAACCAGCAGCTGCTAATGAACGAATTGCTGTTTCTTTTCCTTGTCCAGTACCGTTTACATAAACCTTAACTGTCTTTAAACCTAATAACATTGCAGCTTTAGCTGCTTCTGTTGCTGCTAATCCTGCAGCATAAGGAGTTGACTTCTTTGAACCCTTATATCCAATTGCTCCTGCCGATGATCAAGTGATTACATTTCCATTCAAATCAGTGATTGATACGATTGTATTATTAACTGTTGAATGGATGTGTGCAGCGCCATTAATGTCAGCAACTTTACGTTTCTTTCTGGCTTTAGCTTTTGACACTTTAGCTTCAGATTTTGCTTTTTGTTCTGCCATAAACTAACTCTCCTATTATTTAGATTCAACTTTCTTGTTAGCAATTGTTTTACGTGGGCCTTTACGTGTACGAGCATTTGATTTTGTTCTTTGGCCTCTTACAGGTAAGCCTTTACGATGGCGAATGCCTTTATAACAATTGATTTCTTGAAGTCTTTTAATATCCATAGCAACATCACGACGTAGGTCACCTTCAAGTGTATATTTAATACCTACTTCACGAATTGCAGCTAATTCATTTTGATCTAAGTCGCTAGTTCTCTTTTCAGGATCTACTTTTGCCTTAGAGCATATTTCAAGGGCACGAGAATCACCAATCCCATAAATGTAGGTTAGTGATACTTTAATTTTCTTTCCGTTTGGAATATCTACACCTAGTATACGAGCCATAATTCTCTATTATCCTTGACGTTGTTTGTGCTTAGGGTTTTTACAAATAACCATAACCACACCATTTCTTTTTATAACTTTACAATCTTTACAGATTGGTTTTACTGATGATCTTACTTTCATATTTTTTATTTAACAATAAGACTATTTATTACGATATGTTATTCTTCCACATGTTAAGTCATAAGGACTCAACTCAACTGTTACAGTATCACCTTGTAAAATCTGAATTTTGTGAAGACGCATTTTACCAGATACGTGGGCGGTAATTTCGACATTATTTTCTAATCTTACCTTATGAGTATTGCTATTGATTGTTTCAGTAACTACTCCGTGCATTTGAATGTTATCGTTTGCCATATATTGTTAAGTTTGTTTTTTCTCTCCTTTTTGCAATATGCATTACTTATTTTAGCAATTATTTATATTTTTTTAAATATTTATATAAGAATAATCAAAAATCAACACAAGATAACAAAAATGTTCCGGGTATTTATAAAATGGTTATTAAAACAAAAAAATAACTAATTAATAGTTATTTTTTCATTTATATAGGTTAATAATAATTTTAATTAGAACTTTTCTGTTGTTCAACCATCAGGCAATTGGAAATCTTTTGCAGTTTGAGTAGCACCATTATAATAGAATGTACCGGAACTAGCTACACCATTTACTCAATAATCAAAATAAGTATCGCTATAATTGCCTTTATAGGCAATTTTAATTGAATTTAATAATGTGCAATTAGAAAACATAAATCTATAACAATAATTTACTAAAGTTGTTGCAGGTAAATAAGGTGCAGTAGTTAATGATTTACAATCTCTAAACATATATGCATAACAATCTTTTGTTAAATTTGTTGCAGGTAATTCAGGTGCAGTAGTTAAAGATGTGCAACCATCAAACATACTTCGATAACAACCTTCTGTTAAAGTCATTGCAGGTAATACAGGTGCAGTAGTTAAAGATTTGCAAGCTCCAAACATATAGTAATAACAATAATCTTTTAAAGTTGTTGCAGGTAATACAGGCGCTGTAATTAAAGATGAACAATCTTGAAACATTTGACGATAACAACTGTTTGCTAATCTTGTTGCAGGTAAATCAGGTGCAGTAGTTAAAGAAGTGCATTCATTAAACATATCATAATAGCAACTATCCGCTAATATTGTTGCAGGTAATTTAGGTGCAGTTGCTAAGGATGTGCAACTATGAAACATGTATCTATAACAATTTTCTGTTAAATTCATTGAAGGTAATTTAGGTGCATTAGTTAATGATGTGCATTGATAAAACATACCGTCATAACAATTTATTTTTAAATTTGCTGCAGGTAAGAAATCTTCATCGACACTAGATATTCCAGTTGATCCTCTAAATAAATCATAAAAACAATAATCACAAGGAATAGCAGTTATATCACCTATTTCTCCTAATGTTGCTCCGTTATCTAATAATGCCATAATGTTACCAGAAAGAGAAACATCACCTGTAATAGATAGATATGAATAAATTGAACTTGAATGTGATCAACCAGTAGGGTTATTACCTCTTAGACATATTGTTTGACCTTGATTAATATTTATGGTTGCGCTATAAGTAGTCCATTTAGTACAATCTATTGAATATTGTAAATCTAGGTTAATTCCCACACCATTATGTATTAATGTTAAGGTTGAATCTTCATTAGCAGTAAGAACAACACATTGATATTGTTTATTTTCATTTTCTGAACCACAACTTGTGGACACAGCAGCAATTGAAACAATTGCTGAGATTCCTAACATAGGAATAGACATAGATTTTAATATTTTTTTTGCTCTCATAATTTTATTCCCTTTTATGCGTCAAAATGCGTATCTAACTATAACATTTAGATATAATCATCATTAAATTTACTGGGTTTATTCAATTGTAGCAGCTACATCACCAGCATTACATGGACCAATGGTGTCCATTGATAATGACTTACCTGAAATTGATTCTTTTAAAATAACCACAGGAGTGGTAATATCATATCCTAGTTTCTTAATTTCATCCCAATTAACATTCACAATGGGGTCTTTTGCATTAACAACATCATCAACTTTATGAGTATAAGCATAAATCTTTGCTTTTTGTTCATCAGGTATTTGAACTGTATCAATTCCCATATGAACTAATACTTGAATACCTTGATCATTTTGAATACAAAAAGCATGACCACTAATTAGTATTAATTTGCCACTAATTGGTGCACATACCATATTATCACTAGGAACAATACCAAAACATTCACCCATCATGTTTTTACTAAATGTTTCATCCTTTATCTTAGTGTTAAGAACTAATGTACCATTTACTGGACTTAAAACTTCTAATTTACTCATATATACTCCTTAATAACTATGTTTTAGCGCCAACCATTGTCAAGAAAGCAATAGCACTAACTAATACCATAACAATTGCTATTGCAATAATGACAACAATATTGACTCTTATCCATTTCATTAGTCAATTTGTGTTTTCAATCTTTTCTATTGGATATGGATTTTGAATACGATAAATTAAATACCAAACCAATAAAACAGAGAACAAAATAAAAACAATGCCACAAACTAAATAAACAATCTGGGCAGTTGTCATTTTATATTAATTTTGTATCTTTCATCACTTGCACGATTGCAGCAAGTGCTTGGTCTTCATCAGAACCAATAGTTTGAATTTCAACTTTATTGTTTACTTTAACACCTAAAGCCATTAAGTTAATTAATGATTTGGCATTAGCAACTTTACCATTAACAATAAACTTTATTTCACTTTTATATTTTGTTGCTTCATTAGTAATTTTGCTTGCAGGACGAGCATGAATACCAATGTTATCAATAATTTTTACAATTGTAGATTTCATATAAACTATTATAACATATAAAAATAAGATATGAAACTCTATAAATTTCATATCTTATTAATAATCAAACTAAATATTTTTTACTTTAAAAGTTTTAATGCGTAAACTATTGCTTTAAAAGTAGGGATAATAGTATCTAAATATAAAGTTTCTTTATGATTGTGACAATCTCTTAATGTAGGACCGATACTTGTAATGTTTAAGTTTGTATCCATTCTAGAAAAATATGAAATTTCTAGTCCACCATGTTCATCATAGCTAAAAGGTTCAATACCTGCTTTTCTAAAACCTTCTTCTATAAAGTCTCTTAAAGGATTTACTTCTACTGGTTCATATGGAGGAGCTGAACCAAATAAATCATAATGATCATCACCGAAACATTCATTAGCTTTAGCTATGTTGGCAGCCTCAAATTCTTCAAGTTTAGTTTGAACACATGAACGTGAAGAACTACCAAATTTTAATACATTTGTAATATTTGATTGAGTACAATCAAGAGTAAGTGGACCAATATTTTGACTTGATTTTGGAGTTTTATTTTCAACTAATCATTCAAGAACACCAAAATCAAATCAATTCATGAAATTGAAAAGTGTTTTTGAAAATTCACTTGTTAATGCTTTAGTTGAAGTTGATGGGGTGCCATAAGTTGCAGTTATTGATATATCTTTGTCATCTGGGCATAAACCTTTTCATTTGTTAATAGTAGCTGATATAGCACTATTAATTTTTGTTTCAACATTTGCAGCAGATGTAGCAAATTGAATTGTAACATTTGTTGGAATAGTATTAACAACTTGTGTATTAGTTGTTGCAGAAACTAATTGGAATGTACCATCAGTACCAGCTAAACCTGATGTATCAATAACATCTAATAAACATTTTAATGCATTTGCATGTTGGATAATGTTTCCTGCAGAGTGACCACCACGTAAACCATTACAATTTATTGTAACTGTTTTAGTACAGCTGGAATCAATAGTAGAAACTTTAGCTTCATCTCCATCTTTTAATCCATATCAGAAGTATCTAATACCACCTGAAGAATGAACTACATATCCTTCCTCTTCGCCATCAATATTAATAAAGTATTTAACTCCATCTAATAGACCTAAATTTTGATCATTATCCATCATGTATTTAGCTCCAAGTAGTCCATCTTCTTCATCAGCTGTGAAAAGTATACGAAGTGGACCATGTGCCACTTTAGGATTACTAATTAATGATAGTGCCATACAACCTCCAGCACCATCATCAGCACCTAATGAAGTTTCTTGGCCTTCAGTTGTCATGGTATTATTTTGCTTATCTATATAAGGTTTAATTATGGTTGCTTTTGGATCATAATGATGATCACCATCTTCAAAAACCATATCCATATGAGCTTGTAATATAGTCTTAGGATAAGCTTCATAGCCAGCAGTAGCAGGAACATCAAACCAAATGTTTCCATAATAATTTTTATATTCATTTGGTCATTCAGTTTGAGCTTGTGCTTTATAGTAATTATCTCGAGTAACTGTATAGCCTTTACTTTCAGCCCATTCAGTTAATCATTTATTTAGTGGACCTCAATAATATGTAGGATGTGGATGTTTACATCACTCCATAAAATTAGAAATCATTGTATCTTTTAACTCTTCATACAATGCATTTTGGTTTTTACCACAAGCACATATACTTAGTGTTGGTGCAGCAACTATTGGTGCTATAAACATAGCTTTAAAAATCTTTTTCATAACATAAATATTATAATTTATTAATGTATTTATATTTATAGGAGTAATTATGTATAAAGTAACAAAAACTGGACCAAGAGTTAAAACCATTCAAAAACATGTAAATGAAATGGAAAAATTAGGTTGAAAATTAGTTAGTCATTCTCATGGTACAGGTAACCCTGTGGTTACATATATTTGAGAGAAATAAGGATAATTTGATTTTATATCAATTATGGATTTTAAGAAACTACTAAATATGTAATATAAGCAAGTTATATATAATATATGCAACAATGGCTAGGAATAATAAAGTTGTTAAGTATAAAGTAATTAATACCAACATAGACAAGAAGTTTATTGGTAAAGATTTGGACTTACAAAAAGTTAAGTCTAAAAGTAGACCTACAACAAAAACAAGAGTAAAAGCTCCAGCTTGATTTGTCGCGTTTGAAAAAAGAAATAATCAAAGATTTGATAGACTAGAAAATAGAATTGATAACCTAGTTGTTAAAAATAATTTAAAAGAGTAAATAATGTATTTACATAACCATTAAGTGTATCCTGAACGAATACATTTTTATTTATTATCATATA
>CADCCU010000002.1 GCA_902800015.1 uncultured Ureaplasma sp.
TTTCACCCTCATCTCTTTTTTGATCTAACTGAGATTTATATAACGTTTTAAAATCTTCTTCCATTCGGGCATATGTTACATCATTAATGCCATATGTTGCATCTCATCCACCAATATCATTAATGATATTTTGATTTGCCACTGAGCATGAAGTTAATACAGTTGTTACTGTTGTACTTGCAATAATCGCAGTAGCAACTGAAAGAAAAGTTTTAGTTTTTTTAGATATTCTCGTAGTATTAATCATAAGAGTATTATATATATATATATTGAGTTAATTTTGCAAAAAAACCAACTTTTTTTGCAACATTACTCATTTATGTTATGTCAAATTACTTGTTAACCTGCAATGCAAATTATTGATAAGAGAGAATCAAAAATTAATATATAATGTTATTAAGCGTTTTTGTGGATGCTTACCCAAGTCTGGCTGAAGGGACCGGTCTTGAAAACCGGAAGGTATCGAAAGGTACGCAGGGGTTCGAATCCCTTAGCATCCGCCATATATCGCGGAGTAGAGCAGCCTGGTAGCTCGTCAGTCTCATAATCTGAAGGACGTTGGTTCAAATCCAACCTCCGCAACCAATGGTTCAGTGGTGTACCGGTTAACATGCCTCTCTGTCACAGAGGAGATTGCGGGTTCGATTCCCGTCTGGACCGCCATATAAAGGTTTCGTAGCTCAACCGCCATATAAAGGTTTCGTAGCTCAGTCAGTAGAGCAAAGGACTGAAAATCCTTGTGTCAACAGTGCAATTCTGTTCGAAACCACCATAAAAAGGTCAACTAATTGTTATAGTTAGTTGACTTTTTGTTTTAATTTGTTAAAAAAATTAAATTTCGTAAAGTTTCTTGTTCATATAAACAAGAGTTAACTTTTTTAATTTAGAAGTTTTAAATATATCTTTAACAACTTGTTCATATTTTTCTTTTGCTTTATTTAAATCGTTAACTAAATATGTTTGAATTCCATAATAAATTCCATAGTAATTCAATAATTCTTTTTCACTAGTTACAAGAATTGTAGGCACTATAGGGCGCAAATTTGAAATAGCTTTAATTAATAATTTATCATCAGAAAAGATAACTAATGATTGATATTTTGATGTTATGCCAAGATGTTTATCATTTGGCAATATTTTTTTGGCGATTTTAACTCCAATACTTTTAGCATATTGTGGAAAACTTTTATTTCTTAAAAATTTGATATAAGCATTCCAATAGTTAAATCTGCTTTCAGCATATACATCAATGTTTGACATTGTTTGTAAAGCATTTACCGGGAATTCGCCATTTGCAGTTTCTCCAGAAAGCATTGTTGCGTCTGCACCAAGTTTAACAGCATAATATACGTCAGTGACTTCAGCTCTTGTTGGTTGGATATTATGTTCAAGTGAATCAAGCATTTGTGTTGCTACAATTGATAACTTGCCTTGGCTACGAGTTTTAGATATAATTTGCTCTTCTCAATATGGAACTTCTCAATAAGGAATTTCTAAGCTTAAGTCTCCACGCGCAACCATAATACCATCACTAACGTCAATAATTTTATCTAGATTCTTTATCGCATTTTTTGTTTCAATCTTACTAATAATTTGAATATTTTGTGAATTATTTTTTGCTAATATATCTCTTATTGCTTCAACGTTAGCAGCATTGTTAACGAAAGATAAAGCAATAATATCTAATTTATTATCACATGCAAATTGAATGTCTTGTTTGTCTTTTTCTGATAAGAATGGCATTGTGTAATCAGCATCAGGTAGATTAATACGTTTTCTTTCAGAAATATAATGAGAATTTTGTGCAACAGCTGTAATGATATTTTTTGATTTATCAATTTTTGTTACTAATAATCTTAGCTTACCATCATCAACTAAAATAATTGAACCAACTTTGATATCATTAATCATATTGTAGTTTGGTGTGGTTGCGTTGACACTAAATTTCTTGCTGTTGCCTATGATATCTTTGGTTGTATAAATTTCCAATTGAGTACCAATAGGAACTGGAACTTTACTATTAAATTTACCTAAACGGATTTCTGGACCTTTGGTATCTAGAATAATAGGGATATGTTTATTTAATTTTTTAGCTACATCACGAATTATTTTAATTCTTAAAAGTTGTTCTTCATATGTACCATGACTAAAATTTAGTCTTGCACAGCTCATACCCGCATTGATTAATTGTTCAACATTACTATATGCTTGTGCAACAGCTTTTTTATTTTTTGTTAAAGTTAGATCTTTGAGTGATCAAAGATTACCAGTAATAGCTGGACCAAAAGTAGCAATGATTTTGGTTTTTTTATCAAACGTGTCAATAAGTTTTTTCATATAGTTTATATTTTGTTGTATTCATTAAAGTTTTTTAGCATTTCAGAATTAATTGTTTTAGCCTTCATCGCAACTGCTTTTTCGATATCAATGTGAGTAATTCGGTTATTTTTAATACCAATTGCATAACTTCCATTTTGGTTATTAATTGCTAAATTAAATCCATAATCTGTCATATCAATAGCTAGATTACGATCCTCAGCTGTAGGAATACCACCTCTTTGTGTATATCCTAATACACAAACACGCGAGATACGATTAGTTGCTTTTTCAATAGCATCAGCAATTTCTTTCAGTGTAGGTAATCCATCGCGACCATATATTTTTTCAGTAACAACGATTATGCATGAACGATGCTTGTTTTTTCATGTTTGTTTAGCAATATCAATAATTTCTTTAGTGCTTAAAACATTTTCAATAGTAATGATTTCTTCAGCCTGACAAGCAATACCAGCATTAATAGCTAAATCCGGGAATCTTCTTCCCATAACTTCAACCAAACAAACTCCTAAGTGAGAATCAAAACTGTTTCTAACTGCATCAATATTATTCATAATATTATTTAAAGCGGTTGAAAAGCCGATAGTTTTTTCTGTAGAAGATATATCGTTATCAATTGTTCCTGGGAAGCAAATTACACGAACACCTAATTTTTTTAAAGCTGCGGCTCCTTGATATGAACCATCACCACCAATAACAAACAAACAATCAATTTTATTTTTTCTGAGTATTTTAGCCGCCTTTTGTTGGTATTCATACTCTTTAAATTCTGGAAAACGAGAACTACCGATAAAAATGTTACCAGTAGCATAAAAATATGAAAGTTTACTTAAATCAGGTTTAGTAAAGTCTTCATTTATCAAACCATAGTAACCATTATTGATTAATAATATTTCAACACCATAATAACGACATTTTCTAATCATTGTGATAACAACATTATTCATGGCTGGTGAATTGCCACCAGAAGCTAATATTGCTACTTTCTTTATTTTTTTATCTTTCAACATACAATTATTTAAAAATCCTATCAAATACAGTTAAACCTAAAGTTTTAGCTTGTAAACCTAATTCATTTTCAATTTCCATTAAACGGTTGTACTTACAAATTCTTTCGCTTCGAGACATACTACCAGTTTTAATTTGTCCAGCGTTTAAAGCAACCGCTAAATCAGCAATAGTTGTATCTTCAGTTTCTCCAGAACGATGAGATATAACATTATTTCATCCAGCTTTTTTCGCAATCTTAATTGTTTCAATAGTTTCAGACAAAGAACCGATTTGGTTTAATTTAATTAATATTGCATTGGCAATATTTTGTTCAATACCTTGTTCAAGAATTCTAGGATTTGTACAGAATACATCATCACCAACGATTTGTACTTTATTACCAATTTCTTTCTTTAATTTTTTAAATCCCTCTCAATCGTTCTCACTTAAACCGTCTTCAATAGAGATAATAGGGTATTTTGTTACTAGTTCTTTCAAATAGTTAACCATTTGATCAGTTGTTTTAACTGCTTTTTGGTTGTCCCAAACTTTTGCATCTAATGCCTTCTTGAACACATATTTCTTAGTATTAGGATCATATAGTTCACTTGCAGCTACATCTAAAGCAAAAGCAACATCTTTATTTACACCAACATGATAGCCAGCTGCTTTAACAGCTGCTGACATTAATTCTAATGCTTCTTCAGCAGTTTTTAGATTTGGTGCAAATCCACCTTCATCTCCTTTACCTGTTGAATCACCACGATCTTTTAAAATTTTTTGTAAAGCATGGAAACATTCACTAGCCATTTGACATGCTTGGTGAATTGATTTAGCAGAAACAGGAACAAACATGAATTCTTGAAAATCTAAAGTATTATCAGCATGAGCACCACCGTTAATAACATTTAACATTGGCACAGGCATCTCATAAATTTCACTATTATCTTCTAATATATTCTTTCGAATATATTGATATAAAGGTTTTTTTAATGAATTTGCTGCAGCATGAGCAACAGCTAAACTTACAGACAATATAGCATTAGCTCCAAGCTTAGTTTTAGATTTTGTACCATCTAATTTTAACATAATGTCATCAATTTCTTTTTGTTTAGTTGGATCTTTACCAATTAAAGCTAAAGCAATAACATTGTTGACATTATTTACAGCTTTTAAAGTACCTTTACCACCATAACGTTTTTTATCACCATCACGCAATTCTAGCGCTTCTCTTTCACCAGTAGATGCACCTGAAGGTACCATAGCTTTACCAACAATACCATTTCTTAATGTTACTTTGCAAGCTACAGTAGGAAAACCTCGTGAATCTAATACTTCATATGCGTACACAGAAGCAATTTTATTTTTATTTTTAAACATATATACTCCAGACCTATAAAATTACATTTACTATTATATTTTAAAATCTAATACTAATTAAATAATTAAAAAAACACACTATAAGTGTGCATTTTTAATAAGCTGTTAAAATATGATGAATTAAAACTATCTACTTTTTTTACTTTTTTTAGTTTTTTTATTAGATATATTTTTATTCTTTCATTCATTATAAATCTTGTTCTTAACACGTTTTTCATGTTGAGCAGCACTAATTTCTCTTTGCATTTTTGAAGCTTTACGTGGAGTAATGCTTGTTAAAGTAAAAATGATAGAAATAATTTGCATAATGAATAAAATGACACCTACAACTAGCATTGAAAATCCATATGGTGTTAGATGCAATCCAAATATTCATGGAATTTCACTAGTTACATCAAGTGGAGAATTTTCTATACCACCACTTACAAAGAATGTTGCAATAATTAAAGCGATGTAACAAACTAACAAGAATAAAGTTATGGTGGTTATAAATTTTCTAAAACCATATTTTTTATTTAATTTTGCTTTGTATTTTACTTGATCTTTTTGCGAAATCATAAATTTTCTCCTTTATATGTTACTGTATTATACAATTTAAAAATGTGAATGATATATTTTTATAATTATTACTTTAAATAAGTTAGGAACATCGTCTTGTTTAATCCAAATACAATTATGAATTATGAGTTCTAAAGTCTTGTGTAAAAATATTTTTATCAAAACTAAATTTATGTATAATAACCAAGCAATATGCCAAAGACAGTAACGAGCATTTGATGCTTTAATAATGTTACCGAGGTTATATAAAAATTTATTTATACACCTTCGAGATAAACTTGGCATAGAAATGCCAAGTTTTTATTAGCTATTGCAAATATAATGAAAGGAAAAAGATTGTGAAAGCAATAATTCAAAAAAAAGTTAATGAAGTTGAATCACTAACTAATGATATTAAAGGTGCAACAAGTATTCTTGCTTTTGAATATCACACTGTACCAGCAAAAAATATTGCTGCAGTAAGGCGTGTGCTACATGACAGCAATGCTAAAATGTATGTTGCTAAGAATAACATTTTTAATCGTGCATTCAAACTTGCTAATGTACCATTAGCTGAACTTTCTGGTCCTAATGCTATCATCGTTGCTCATGGCGACGAAGTTATCCCATTCAAAGAAATTCATAAATTAATGAATACTTATAAACAAGTTGTTTATAAATGTGGAATTATTGGTAATGAAACCATTCTTCCTGAACAATTAGCTACAATTGCTAATATTCCATCAAGAAATGGCCTATATTCTATGTTACTATCTTGTTTACAAGGACCAATCCGTAATTTTCTATACGGTTTAAAATCCGTTGGTGAAAAGAAACCTCAATAATTATTGTTAAGGAGAAATAATATGGCAAAATTATCTAAAGAAGAAATTATTAGTTCATTAAAAGAAATGACTTTATTAGAAATCAATGATCTAATTAAAGCTATTGAAACTGAATTTGGTGTTAGTGCTGCTGCTCCAGTTGCTGCAGCTGCTACTTCAGCAAAAGCTGAAGCACCCACAAGTGTAAAGATTACTTTAACTGATGCTGGAGCACAAAAAGTTGCAGTTATTAAAGCTTACCGTGAAGCAACAGGTGTTGGTTTAATGGAAGCAAAAACTGCTGTTGAAAAAGTTCCTGCTAAGATTAAAGAAGGACTAAAGCCTGAAGAAGCTGAAGAATTAAAGAAAAAATTCGAAGCTGTTGGTGCTAAAGTTAAAATTGAAGCTGAATAATTTAGAATATAAGCATTTATTAACATGGCAATTTCTAAAGAATTTAAAGCACAATTAATTAAACAATATGGTGGCAGTGAAAAAAACACTGGTGCAATAGCAACACAAGTTGCTATTCTTACAGCTGAAATTAATGCAATTACATTGCATGTAAAGTCTAATCATAAAGATTATTCTTCAAAAAGAGGTCTATATAAGAAAGTTCAACAACGTCGTAGATTGTTAAACTACTTAATGAAGAATGATATTGAAGCTTACCGAAATTTAATTAAAGATCTAGGCTTAAGAAACTAAAAACATTAATATTTTAAAAATAGTGATTTTCGAAAAAGTCACTATTTTTTTCATATTTAACATATATGGACATTACTTATCAAAATCATGAAAATCATTGTGGTGTTTGTGTTGTCAATAGTTTAGTTAAATATTATTATGGCAATAGTAATTTTAATCAAATATTAACTGATGCAAATGTTACAGATAAAGGATTAAGCATTTTTGAATTTGAATCATTATCACTTAAATACGGAATATTAGCTGAAACATATGAAATAAATGTTAATGAATTGGAACATTTAGATATTAAAGACTATTTTGTCATTGTTATTTACACTAATAACAATAACCATTTTGTTATTGCTAAAAAAATAAATAAAGGTATAAAAATATTTGATTCGGCAAAAGGTGAATATATATTAGATTATCAACAATTAAATAAAGTATTTGCAAACATTATTATCAAATTAGATAAAACTAAATTAAACAATCAAATTAAATTTAATAAGAATATAACAAGTTATTTAAATATTAAGCTCGTGATATTAATCATTTTGATTAATATTATGATTTCATCTTTGAGCATTTGTTTTGGTATGCTTATGAATTATATTCTAGATCTGTGTGTTATTAGTGAAAATATTAAAAACTTAGTTATTATCTGTATAAGTTTTATCACTATAAGTTGTCTAAAACATTTATGCAGTCATCTTTTAACACATTTATTGGTTAAACATTTAAAAACTCAATATTACTTTTATAAATCAAAATTATTAAATAATTTATTTAACAAAAAAAGCGGATTTTTTAATAAAGTTTATAAAAATAATTTCTTTATTTTGAATGCAGCAATAAATACAATCTGTAATTTTAATATTAATGCCATTCCTAATCTTGTTGCTAACATTATTATTGACTTTGTATGTATATGCATTCTTTGTTCCAATAGTGCTTATTTTTTAATCTCATTAATTACATTAATTATTTTCCAAATATTTTATTTGATTGTTAATTTAAATTTTCAAAAACAAAACCTAGAGAGAAACATCAAAAATGCTAATAAAATTAGCATTTATTCTAATCAATATATTAAAAATAATGAATGTTATAACAATTGTTTTGCTTATGAAAAACTAAAACAAAACTTAAATAATGAATTTAATATAAGCTTAAGAAATAATGTATACCAATCTGTTAATTCTTCAAAATTAGCATTAATATCTAATTTATTCAATGATTTTATATACATCACAACTTGCTTTGTAAGTATGATAATGATTTGGCATAATAATAATATTTCAATAGGAAAAATTCTTTTCATTATTAATACCCAACTTATATTGTCAAACAATATATTAGAAACATCTAATTTCTTTAGTCAAAGATTTATCTATAAAAAAATGCACTATATTTATGAACAATTTTGTGATGTTAATAATATTAATAATACATCAAACAATTTGTTAAATAAAATTGATAATATTCAAGAAATTGATCATAATAAAACTAAGAATTTAGTTAATGGTAAATTATATCACCGTAATAGTTTTTATGAATTTACCAATTGTTTACTTAACCGAATTAATCTTGAAAACTATAAAATTAAACTTAATGGTTTAGATACGCAAAATATTAGCCAAAACTGGTTAAATCAATCAGTATGTTATTTCAATAATGAAATAAGTTTTTTAATTGATCAGTTTGACTATAGTAATCTTAATAACCAGATAATACTAAATTGTATTAAACAATTTAATATTAAAATTGATATGACAAAAGATTTTAATGAAACCATTATGATTAATTGCTTGAAATTATTAACATGTCAAAATAAAATTATTATCTTCGATAAATATTTCAATAATTTACCACAAGATTATAAAAAATTCGTTAATGAGAAAATCATTAATGAACTTGTTAAAAACAATTTTGTATTAATTAATGAATAAATTAAAATTTAATATTCCCGTTAAAGATATTATTTAAAAAGTATTCAACTGCAACCATCGCTCGAACATCGTTATCACAGTATTTTCCTAGATTTTCAACTGTTGTTTTTCAATCTTGATCATTTAATAAACCAAAGAATCTTTTGGTTGATGCATTTTGTGCTTCAGTTCCATTAGTGATTTGAGTTAACTCTGTTTTATAATTTTTACATCCGGTAGCTTTAAATGAATAATTATCATACTTTTCTACCAAAGGTAGAATCTTTTTAATTGAATAAAAACCTTTTAGTTCTTTAAACACCACTTGAAAGTTTTTTTCCTTAGCAACAATATTAAAAAAATCAGCTAAGTCGTAGATATTATTATTAATAACTTCGACTTTTTTACGATATTCAGTTTCATTAATATAATTTGCCATTTCTTTTAATCTTGTACGTTCGAAGTTTCTGTTAAACACAATATAAGAGTACTTACGACATACATCTAAATCTTCACTAGGTAAAATTGCATCGATTATTTTCTTAAAATCATTTTTATTAATTCCATTAATAGGATCAATAACAAGATAAGGCATAGTTTGTAAGTTTTTATCACCATGGTCAAAGATAATTGAAACTTGATTAACTACTTGCATGAATGGCGGATAATTATCTACAACTCTGGTTGCTATATTTAACGACTCAAAATCAAAGTAAACTTTTTTTGATCTTAAACTCTTAAAATGATTTAAGGCATCGGAACAAATTCCATAGGTTAATATCTTGTTATCTTTACAGATTGTATTTAGGTATTTGTTAAGAGCTTTGCGTATTTTATGTTTATTATCAAAAAGGCTTTTATCGAGTAAAAGTCTTCTAATAAATTCATCATCTGATAAATCATTTATGTCATTATCATTAAACATTCATATTTGATCAATATAAGGAATTAAGTTACCTGAGAATTGTAATGATGGATACTTATTGACCCCATTTTTATCACATAAAAAATAATAATAATCTTTTAATGCTGATCAATAATCATTATCTTTTATTTTCGATTTATATATTTTTGAAGGGATTAAAGAAGGAGTGGAATTATCAATTTGATAATTATATAGTTCGTCAATAATATTTCAAAACTTATCCGAATTTTCTAGAAATTCTATATAAATATCTTCGTATCCTTTTTTGCCTTTGAAAGACGGATGATGATCAAGCAATGATTTAATTGTTGTATCTTCAGGTGATTTATTACTTTCGCCTAGTCGAATTAATAATTTTAAATGTGTAGCGTCTGTTAATGTTAAATTCTCGAGTTCTTTTTTTTGATCTTCATTAGGTAGAAAACCAGTTTTATTAATTGGACAATTTTTTGTTAAAACAAAACTAATTTGTTTTGTACCTAATAATTCATACTTGACAATACATAAATAATAATCATCAAGATAATAATCTTTGTCTTTTAATGCTTCTTCAATAATTTGTTTTTGGTAATAGATATCAATTAAATGATTTAATTTAGGATTTGTTGTTCCTTTTGTTTCAACAAGAAACAATTTACCATCTACATTAATTAAAGCATCAGGCTTAGCAATTGCTTTATTTTTTGCAATAAATGTTGGTTGAAACATAATTGCATACTTGTGTGTTTCTAAATATTGCAAGGTTTTAGTAAATTGTTGATTATTATTAAGTTTAAATGCAGAAAAATCAATAACATCAAATTCATTAATATTATTTCTTTTGAAATAATCGCTGAAATATTGTTTGATATATGTCTTAGATTTTTGGTCGATTATATTACCTTCAAAAACTTTAGGATCGGAATTATCAAGATCAATATGTTCATCTTTAAGTTCTTCAACAAAAGAGTAAACATCGATCTCATTTTCATTGAAGCCATCTTTTGGCTCATCATTATCTTCAAAATCAGAATCGTTTATATTAGATAGTTGATTTTTTGTAATGTTTTTAATCATTAGATCATGAATATAATTCTCAAGTTCTTTCGTTGGATAAAATCATTCATCTTTAGGACGATAAAAGTAACGAATATAATCATACTTTCTGATATATTCTGGTTTTTTACGTAATAAAGTTTTATTCATAATAAAAATTATTTGTTCCTATCCTTCATGTGAGGGAATAATAAAACATTTCGGATAGTTTCATTATTAGTAAATAACATTACTAATCTATCTATACCATAGCCAATGCCAGCTGTTGGTGGTAAACCATTCTCTAAAGCTTCAATGAAGTCCATATCCATTTCATTAGCTTCATCATTACCTAAGTCTTTTTCTTTTAGTTGGTTTTCAAATCGTTCATATTGATCAATTGGATCATTTAGTTCACTAAATGCATTAGCAAATTCTTTACCACAAATAAAGAATTCAAATCTTTTTGTCATCTTTGGATCATCTGTTTTTTTCTTAGCAAGCGGTGAAACTTCAATAGGATATTCATAAACAAATGTCGGTTGTTGGCATATTTTTTCACCAAATTCATCAAAAAACTTAGCTATAATATGGCCGCGGTTTCTTTCATGAGGTAAAAGTTCTAATTTAAATTCTTTTGCAGCAGTTATAGCTTCTTCATCAGTTTTGATTTTGTTAAAATCAACATTAGTTGCTTGCTTAATAACTTCTATCATTGTTACACGTTTAAAAGGTTTTGAAAAATCAATTTCTGTGCCACGATAATTTAATTTCATTTTATCAATACAAGAAGCAATATAACGGTACAATTTTTCAGTTAAATCCATCATATCTTCCATAGAAGCATAAGCAGTGTATGCTTCCATACTTGTAAATTCTGGATTATGCGTAGCGTCCATACCTTCGTTACGGAAAATTCGACCAATTTCATATACTTTTTCAAAACCACCAACAATTAACTTCTTTAGAGGTAGTTCAGTGGCAATTCTTAAATAGTATTCACGGTCTAATGTATTATGATGAGTAATAAACGGTTTAGCTGCAGCACCACCTAATATAGGTTGCAATACTGGTGTTTCAACTTCAAAATAACCATTTTCATCCATGAATTTTCGAATTAAAGAAACAATTTTACTACGTAAAACAAAAGTTTGCATTGACTCATCATTCATGATTAAATCAACATAACGATGTCTTGCACGAATTTCTTCATCAACTAAACCGTGTCATTTTTCTGGTAATGGTTTTAATGACTTAGATAGCAATGTAAATGACTTTACATTGATAGTAACTTGACCTGTATTAGTTTTCATTGGTGTGCCATGAATGCCAATGATATCTCCAATATCTAATTTTTTAAATTCTTTAAAAACATTTTCAGGTACACCTTTTTTATTCAAATAAAATTGTGTTGTTCCATAAAAATCTTTAATAATACCAAATGTCTGTCTAATTGCCATAATTCTTCCAGCAATAATGATTTCATCATTTGAATTATGTAGTTCTTCTTTAGAAAATTTATCGTATTTATTTTTAAAACTTGCGGTATTAAAATTACGAATAAATTTATCAATTTTAAAAGGGTCTTTATTATTTTTTTTAAGTTCTTCTAGTTGATTACGTCGAATTAATTCTTGATCGTTAAATTTTCTATTATCCATTTTGTTCTCCTTTTGGTTTTAATTCATGATTTTTAATTTTAATTAATGCTGTTGCTAATTGATCAGGGCATGATGAAGGTCGCATACCGCATGGAGTACCTTTTAATAAATTAATAACTTCATCCATATCTCGATTAGCAACTAATTTACAAATACCTGCGGTGTTTCCTGGACAACCACCTGTAATCTTTATTTTTTCAATAATATTATTATCCCTAATTCAAATTTCCATTAATTTTGAACAAGTATATTGTGTAGTATATTCGTACTTTTTAACCATTTTTCTTCCTCTTATTAGCAAAACCTCTTAGTTTAAAAAATTTAATCAATTCTTTTGCAACGCCACAATTGTCATTATCATATTCAGTAATATATCTTGCATATACTTTAGGAGCTTCTGAAGCATTTTTCATAGCATAACTATGACAAGAAGGTGTTAACATCTCAACATCGTTATCACCATCACCAAATGATAAACATCGATCAAGAGTAATACCATAATAACTAGATAAAAATTCTAGACTTTTACCTTTACATGCAAATTGTGAATTAATTTCAATAACAATACCATTGGTTCTTTCGCGTCATAAACGAACAGTTAAAGTATTTGAATATAAATGAAGATAATACATTATTTCATCAATTTTTGAAGCATCATTTAACATTAAGAACAATATTCTAACGTCAGTACTTTTGATATTTGAAAAATCATCATTTATTTTAAATAAATGTTCATCATCAATAACGTGTAGTTTTTTAAGATACCATTCTTTTTCGCTTTTAGTTTTAGGGAGATTTAGCATATAGGTACCATTGTTATTTAATAAAACTAAATTCTTTAGTGTTTTTTTAAAAGCATTTAAAACTTTTTTATTGGTAAATAAGCTAATAATAACATCAAAACTAAAGCAAAAGTTAATAGTTTTAAATGTTGGATTGCAAGGATGTCATATACATGAACCATTATGATTTGATAATAAATGTTTTAGTTCTAATTGACGATATATTGACAATGATGTTTCTATAGGACGACCTGTAAGAATGCAAAAAACATGACCATTATCAATCAACTTTTTAACAACATCAATTGTTAATTGGTCAAGTTCTCCTTTGTTATTTAATAAAGTGCCGTCAAGGTCTGATACAATTAGATATCTACGGTTTTGTTCATTGATTGTCATTATTTTTGTAATCCTACTTTTTTATAAACAAGAGCAAGCTTTTTATTAGCTATTTTATTTAACTCTTTTTGGTTTTGGTTTAAAATTGGTAATATTTTCTTTTCGTAATTTTTATGTGCTGCTTTGTAGTGTTTTTGAATTTTAGTTAAAAATTTAACTAAAATATCAGCTAAATCTTTTTTAAAAACACCATAATTTGAATTTTTATATTTATTCTCAATTTTTGTAAAAGGAATATCAGTTAATGCACTGTATATAGATAATAAATTACTTACTCCAGGTTGATTAACTGGATCATATTTAATTTTATTAAGTGCATCAGTTTTAGCAGACATAATCTTTTTACGTACTACGTCTGGTTCATCAAGTAAATAAACAACACCTTTTTGATTTTCAGTAGATTTTGACATCTTGACAGCTGGATTTTGTAAATCCATAATTCTAGCTCCAGTTTTAGGAATAAATGGACGTGGAATGTTAAAAAGTTTACCATATTTTTTATTCATACGGTTTGCTAAATTAGCTGTTAATTCCATGTGTTGTTTTTGATCAGCACCAACAGGAACAATATCAGCATCATATAGTAAAATATCAGCCGCCATTAACACAGGGTATGTAAATAATCCAGCTGGAATAGTGTCTGTACCATTAGCATTAGTAAATTTTTTAGCTTTATCTTTATATTGAGTCATGCGGTTTAGTTCACCAATTGTGGCATTACACATTAAAATGTGTTCTAATGCAGGGTGAGCCATAACATCAGATTGATATCATACATGATTTTTCTTTAGATCAAGTCCACATGCATAATACATACATACTACACTCTTCATGTTTTCATAAATTGATTTGTAATCAATTTTAGGGTTTGTAATTACATGTAAATTAGCTACAAAAATGTAAGATTCATAATTATTTTGAAAATCAACATATGATTTGATTGCGCCAAAATAATTGCCTAATGTTAACTTGTTTGATGGCTGAATACCAGACAATAACTTTTTCATTTCTTTCATAGTACTACTATATTATAATTAAAACATATGAATATATTTACACGCGTTTTATTTGACATATTCACTCTTGGTGTCTTTGAAATTATTTTACACGCTAAGGCTAAAAAAGTTGCTAATGTTAAAAATTCTGAATTAACTTATTCTAAAACTTATAAATTTAACATTAATAACTTTATCAACGATCTTGGTGGAATCGATAATATTGAAAATGTTTCGTCAACACTATCTAGTGTAAAAATTAATCTTAAAAAGATTAATTTAATCATTGCAGATTTACAAAAAAAATATCAAATTAAAGGCATAACAAAATCAAATAATGTATTAATTTTAGTTTTTGGCGATAATGCTAAAACAATTGCAGAAAATATTGAAAAATTATTAAAAACTAAATAAACATTAATTTTACAGTGCAAATAAATCTTAAATAGGTTTTTGACGTCATGTTAAACATTTACGGTTTAATTAGGACTATTTGGTTTTGGGTTTAAAATAACCTTTGTTTTTCATTCATATAACCTTGTTATCATAAGAAGTTAATGTCAAATACTTATTGTAAAAGGTAGAGATTCAAATATTTCAAATAAATCACGAAACTACAATTGATGCTAGTGGGCTTGCTAGGTATATAATTTCTTGTTTAGTTACAATTGAAATACCAAACATTATAAATGAAACAGGAACAAAACAAATTAAATTATATGTCATTGCTGCAATATTACTTCGAACAGTTTGACCTATTGCTTGGAATAAAATATTAGGACCCATGGAAAAAATATAAACAATATCTTTAATTATTACAAATATTAATAGTGTAGATGCAATCGTACTTTCATGAATATTAAAAATCATTAGAAAATATTTATTAAAAACAATGACTAAAGCGAATCATATAGAAAGTAAAGCAACAAAAAACTGTGATATTGCAAATGACTTTCGTAATCGTTCAAAATCTTTTAAACCATAGTAATGTGCAATCATTATTCGCGCACCGTGAACCATTCCTGAAACTAATGATAAAAATAATGCTTCAATTGGTAATATTGCGCCATAGAAATTTGTATATCCATCAGCTGTAGTGCCACCATCACCAATTATTTTAATCAAAATACTTGAAAAAATGAATAACATTAAAAAATTCATGAATGTATCACATAAATTTCTTACAAGTGAAGAAAGGCCAAAGAAAAATATTCGTTTTAATGCATGTAATTTAAAATTATGTTTTTTTAAATTTAAGTCAGAATAATGTAAATTAGTCATATTACGTTTATTCAATACTTTTATGTAAATAAAAAATCATAAGTTGTTAATAACATATCCAATCAATGTAGCAACTGCGCTACCAATCACTGCCATATGAGCATAATAAATTAATATCCAATCAAGGAAAATATTTATAGTGTTGGATACTACTATTGCAATAATAATGTTAACAGAACGTCCCTCAGTTATCAATAAGCCACTCAAAAGTGAACTATAAAGCATTAAAATAAGGCCACCGATAACAATATATCCATATTCTTTTGAATATAACATTGTCAAATCTGATGCTTTGCTATATACTTTTTGCAAACAAAGGAAGACTGTATTAAAATCTAAGCCAGTTTTATTGCATGCTTGGAATATTAAATCTTGCCCTTTCATCAATTCTGCATATGGATCACCATGTTCAAAATGCAAAATAGAATTTAAAGCAACAGAAAAAATTCCTGCAAAAATAGCATAAATAATCAATACAAAATAAAAACTTGTACATCAAGCTTGGCCAGCATTATTATTGATTGTTTTGCCGTTCACTTTAGCAAAATATAATGATGATCCAGCAAAAACAAATTGAGAAAAAGCAACAATTATCAATGCTAGTGGTGCAAAATATGTAATTGCGTTACGAACAATTAATGTCGTTGAATATTTAGTTAAATAAACATCCAAACCTGCATTATTTAGTTTATCAACATAATCTATATAGTCATTATATGAAGTTCCAGCACCGGTAATCATATTTTCAAATGTATTAGATAAAGGCACTAATCGTGTTAATAATAGCTCATCAATAAAAACATATAAAGCAGACATAAAAGTAATAATTGTTGTTGGAATAATTATCGCCACAAATATTCGCAATAAAGAATGGTCATCTCAAATGCTTTTATGTTGCTTCTTTTTATTAAAAAAGTCTTTTTGGTTGTTTATATTGTAATCAATTCGATCACCGATATTAAATGCCATAAATTATATCTATTGTATTATATAAATAAAATGGTTGTGGAATTTTCCACAACCATCACTAGTTTAAAAACAAATTATTCTTTAGTTTTTTTTAAACCAGTTCCAGCAGGAATTAATCGACCTAACATTACATTTTCTTTCAAACCTTTTAAGTAATCGGCTTGATTTTTAATGGCTGCATCAGTCAATACTTTCTTAGTGTCTTGGAAACTTGCAGCAGATAGGAATGAATCACTATGACTTGGAATATCATCCAAACCATAAATCACATTAACAGCTGTAATTGGTGCACGGTTGCTGATCAACAATTGCTTATTAGTGTTAATATAGTCATTAATACTAATAATTTGACCAACAAAGTATTCAGAATCACCAGGACTTAATACTTTCATCTTATTAGTCATTTGACGAATAATGATTTCGATATACTTATCACTAATTTCAATACCTTGTAAACGGTAAACTTTTTGTACTTCTTTTAATAAGTATTCACGTGCAGCTTTAATACCAGCAACATGTAATAAGTCATTAATATTTACTAAACCATTAGTAATCTTATCACCAGGAACTACATGGTCGCCAACTTTTACACGAAATACAGATGTTAAAGGCGCCTTGTATGAAACAATTTCATTAGTTTTATCTGTTTCTACCTCAATAATATAACCTTCATCAGTCGCATTTTTTGATTTAATCTTACCATTTACATCACTAATTAAAGCAAGTTCATAATCTTTTGGTGGGATCATATCAAATAATTGTTTCAAACGTTCGAAACCTTGCGCAATGTTACCACCAGCAGAACCACTAGCACCACCAGTATGGAAAGTACGTAAGTTTAATTGTGTACCAGGTTCACCAATAGATTGTGCAGCAACTACACCAATAGCTGTACCAATTTCAATAGGTTTATTTGTAGTTAAATCATTACCAAAACAATGACGACAAATACCATTTTTTGCTTTACAGTGAATAGCACTTCTTACAGTAACTGTTTCTACACCAGCTGCTTCAATTGCCTTAGCAATTTCAGGAGAAATAATCTCATTTGGTCCTACTAGCTGTTTATTTGTTTTTGGATCAAATACAGCATCTAAACTATAACGGTTTACAATTCGATCATATAATGGTTCAATAACAACATTTTCAAATGTATCAACAATAGCACTAACTACTACACCTTTTGTTGTTCCACAATCATCTTCGGTAACAATAACTTCTTGAGCAGCATCAACAAGTTTTCTTGTCATATAACCAGACTTAGAAGTTTTCATCGCAGTATCGGCCATACCTTTACGTGCACCATATGATGAGTTATAGTATTCACTAATAGTTAATCCATCAATGAATGAGTCTTTAATAGGAACTTCAATAGTATCTTTAATTACATGGCCACCTGTTTTACGTTCATAGTTATATGAACGGTTCATCAATCCACGCATACCAATTAATTGGGTAAATTGTGATACATTACCACGAGCGCCAGAGTTAGCCATAATAATTACAGAGTTATTAGCATTGCTTGGGTCATTCATGATCTTTTCAATATCAGAAGTAACTTTATCTTTTACATTACTCCATAGGCTAACAACCTTAGTATATCTTTCATCATCAGTTAATAGACCCTTACTAAATTGTTTACGGAATTTAGCAACTTGTTTATCAGCTTCAACAAAATATTCTTGTTTATTCTTGTATGTAGGAATATCAAATACTGACATAGTAATTCCACTCTTGGTAGAATATTTAAATCCTAAATCTTTAATCTTATCCATTGTTGATGAAACAATAGTATCAGCATATTTACTGTGAAGCATTAAAATTAAGTTACTTACTGATTTTTTAGCAAATGGTTTTGCTAATTCACGAACTTTAATTGCTTCTCTAATATCAGTTGTATAAGGAATTAAATCATTTTTTGGTAATTTGCCATTGGCGTTATTTACAAAATTAAATGATGCAGGTAAAGCGTTATTGATTAAAATTTTACCAATAGTTGTAATAATGATACCATCATTACTAAATGTCTTTTTACTATATGCTTTAGTTGATATACCAACTAATGCTCTTAAATCAACTACACCTAATTGGTAAGCTTTAATTGCTTCACTAGCAGATGCAAAGATGATTCCTTCACCTTTAGCACCTTTAATTTCAGTTGATAAATAGTAAATACCAATCAACATATCTTGTGAAGGAGTAATAATTGGTTTACCATCTTTTGGACCAAGGATATGTTTAGCAGCCATTAAGTATTCACGAGCTTCTTTTACTGATTCATCAGTAATAGGTAAGTGAACAGCCATTTGGTCACCATCGAAATCAGCGTTAAAAGCAGCACATGCTAATGGATGCAAGCGAATAGCTTTACCATCAACAATTTTTGGTTCAAATGCTTGAATTCCTAAACGGTGAAGTGTAGGCGCACGGTTTAATAATACAGGACGTTGTTTAATAACCTTATATACTACTTCTCAAATTTGATCATCTTCTTTCATGATCATTTGTTCAGCGATTTTAATATTATTAGCAATTGGTTTAATTTCATTGCCAAAATCATCAGTTTTACGAATCAATTCATGAATAATATATGGTTTGAATAATTTCAATACCATAGAAGTAGGAATACCGGCTTGGGTTAGCTTTAATTCAGGACCAACAACAATAACTGAACGACCTGAGTAGTCAACACGCTTACCTAATAAGTTTTGACGGAATAAACCTTGTTTACCTTTTAAATGATCAGTTAATGATTTTAATGCACGGTGATCTTTAGATAATACTGGTTTGCTACGGCTTGCATTATCAAATAAAGCATCAACTGATTCTTGTAACATACGTTTTTCATTATTTAAAATAATGGTTGGTGCATTTAAACTCATTAAATGTTTTAAACGTTCGTTACGAATAATAATTTTTCGATAAAAATTATTAATGTCGCTTGTAGTAAATTTACCACCATCAAGTTGAACAATTGGACGAGTGTCAGGTGGAGTAACAGGAACAACTTCAAGAATCATTCATTCTGGTTTGTTATTTGATTCAATGAATCATTTAATGGTTTCTACACGACGAGTTAATTTTCTAAATTCAACTTTGCTTGGATCGGTTTTCTTTAAAGCTTTTTGTACATTATTAAATTCAGTTTGTAAATCTAATGCTTTTAATAACTTTTGGATTGCTTCAGCACCAATACCAAATTTAATACCGGTGTATTTAGTAATGAAGTTGAAGACTTCTTCAATACTAAATGGTAATGAAGAGTCTTGTAATCTTGTAGCGTAATCATTTGCTCGTTCATATTCAAATGATTTCTTGTCAAGTTTCTTCATAATATTTTCTTTTAAAATCTTACGTAATTTAGCACGGTTTGATTTTGAAGATTTAGGATTATTTAAATCAATAACTTCCTTGTTATTGAATACCTTATTACCAT
The DNA here is from genome assembly GCA_902800015.1 of uncultured Ureaplasma sp. Taxonomy (GTDB): domain Bacteria; phylum Bacillota_I; class Bacilli_A; order Mycoplasmatales; family Mycoplasmoidaceae; genus Malacoplasma_A. The sequence goes on from CADCCU010000002.1 coordinate 20,149, forward strand.
TATTATCAAGAATTACATAGTTAACAAAGTAAACTATTTGTTCAACTTCTTTATAAGGAATATCTAATAATAAAGAAATCTTTGAAGGATTAGGTAATTCTTTAATCATCCAAGTATGTGCAATTGGAATAGGTAATTTAATATGACCCATTCTTTCACGACGAACAATAGATTCAGTAATTTCTACACCACAGTTTTCACAAACTTTACCACGGTATTTAATTTTCTTATATTTACCACAAGCACACTCAAAGTCTTTTACAGGTCCAAAAATTACTTCATCAAACAAACCACCTTTTTCAGGTTTTAATGTTTTATAGTTAATTGTTTCACTACGAGTAACTTCACCATGTGATCAACTAAGGATCTTTTCGGGAGAAGCTAAATGTAAATTTAAACCTTTAATTTCATCAATTTTCTTAATTGCCATATTTATTTTCTCCAATCTCTAGAAGTAATTTTCATCCTCGTTGTCTTCACTATTGACATCGAAATCTTTTATTGAAACGAAATCATTGCGATTTTCATTTTGCTTCTCTTCGTCATCACTAACTGCAGTGTATGAGTTAATGTCTTCAACTTTACCATTAGCATCAATTACTGACATATTTAATGCTAGACCTTGCAATTGTTTTGATAATAATTTGAAAGTTTCAGGTAATCCTGGTTCAGGAATTTTGTGGCCTTTAACAATTGCACTATATGTACCATTACGTCCCTTTACATCATCAGATTTAATGGTTAAGATTTCTTGTAGGTTGTGTGCAGCACCATAAGCCTCAAGTGCTCATACTTCCATTTCACCAAATCTCTGACCACCGTTTTGTGATTTACCACCTAGTGGTTGTTGAGTAATCTTGCTATATGGACCAACAGCACGAGCATGAATCTTGTCATCAACCATGTGGTCAAGCTTCATCATGTACATTACACCAACAGTAGTTAAATTATCAAATGGTTCACCTGTTTTACCATCATATAATTGGAACTTACCAATTTTTGATTTATTATTTGTAGGGAAGCCTGCTTCTTTAATATTGTTGATTACATCATCAACTTCAGCACCAGAGAATACAGGTGTAATTGCTTTATAGTTCAATATTTCTAAATCAAGTCCAGCATTTTTTACCATTAATAAGATGTCATTATATGAAATCTTATTTTTTGCATCTTCAAGAGTTTCAATATGATTTTGTTTACAATATTTACTGATTGATTTAATTAATACTCTAGCTTTTTCAGCTGGAATACCAAAATTCTTAGTAAATAATTTTACAGCTTCAGCATTTGTTTTTGAATTTAGAACAAATTCAATTGCTTTTTGTTGACCTAGTGCACGCATTGATAGACCTAAGTTAATTTCAAGTACTTGACCAATATTCATACGTGAAGGTACACCTAGTGGGTTTAAACAAATATCAATAGGTGTTCCATCTTCCATAAAAGGCATATCAGCAACTGGCGCAACAATTGAAATACATCCTTTATTACCATGACGTCCAGACATTTTGTCACCAATTTGGATCTTACGTTTTTGAATAATAAATACCTTAATTGATTCAATTACATCATCATCTAATTCATCACCATTAACAACGCTAAATCTTTGAACTTTTGCAACAATACCATCACCACCATGAGGAACTTTTAAAGAACTTTCGCGATAATTCTTTGTCTTGTTACCAAAGATAACTTGTAATAGTTTTTCTTCAGGTGTAAAATCACTTTGTCCACGAGGAGTTTGTTTACCAACAAGAATGTCACCTTCATGAACTTCAGCACCAACCATAATGATACCGTCTTCATCTAAGTAACGTTTAGCTTCTTCGCTAACATTATTTAAATCACGAGTGATTTCTTCATCACCATTGTTAGTACGTAAACAATTAATTGTGTGTTCTTCAATAGTGATTGATGTATAAACATCATCTCTTACTAGACGTTCAGAAATAACAATAGCGTCTTCGTAGTTGTAACCATTTCATGTAGTGAAAGCTACCAATGGGTTTCTACCTAGAGCTAATTGACCATTGTACATAGCAGGACCATCTGCTAAAGTTGTATTTTCTTTAACTTTTTGTCCAACAGTTACAATTGGCGTTTGGTTAATGCAAGTGTTTTGATTAGATTTGTGATATTTTACTAATGAATAATTATCTAAACGATTTGACTCATTACGGATAGAAATTGTGTTACCATCAATTTTTTCAACAACTCCGGCATTCTTTGAAACAACAGTTAATCCTGAATCATGAGCAATTTTGTATTCAGTACCTGTACCAACAATAGGTGCATAAGGTTGAAGTAATGGAACGGCTTGACGTTGCATGTTTGCGCCCATTAATGCACGAGTAGTATCATCGTGTTCCAAGAATGGAATAGCACTTGCTGCAATTGATACAACTTGTCTTGGGGCAATATCAACATAGTCTATTTGACTAATTGGTAATTCTTCTTGACTTGCACGGAAACGACAAATTGCAGATTTAACTAAAATCTTACCGTTTTCATCATGAGGAATTGTTGCTTCACAAATTGCATAGTTGTCTTCTTTTAAAGGAGTTAATCATTCAACTTCTTTTTGAATTACACCGTTTTTAATTGGATGATATGGTGAAACTAAAAAACCATTCTTATCAATTTGTGTAAATGATGCTAATGACATAATCAAACCAATATTCATACCTTCAGGTGTTTCAATTGGACAGATACGTCCATATTGTGAATAGTGAACATCACGAATATCTAGGTTAGGGTCTTCACGAGAAATACCACCATCACCCATCGCAGAAATACGACGTTTGTTTGACAATTCAGATAATGGATTTTGTTGATCAACGAATTGAGTTAATTGGTAAGTATTAAAGAAATTTTTAACAACAAATTGGAATGCTTTAGTGTTAACAACTTTTGCAGGTGTCATACCTTTAGCAAATTTTTCTTGTTGTTCTTCATTAGCAGTAGCAATAGAAACAGAAGCTAATTTATCTTTAATTTGTTTTTCAACACGAACCATTCCAATTTGTAATTTTGATTTTAATTGTTCGCCAATTAAACGTAAACGTTTGTTACCTAAATGGTCAATGTCATCATATTTACCGATACCAAATGGTAAATTGATTGTGTATGACACACAAGCAATAAAGTCAACTAATGACAATGTGTAACAATTTGCAATACGTTCATCAATTGAAGTCTCACCAATGATTGGTGTTCATTCAGTTTGTTGATCATTGTTTGTATAAACGTTTACACATTCAATATTCATGCATTGATTTTTTAGAATCTTAGTTTTGTTTGGAATTTCCACTTCATAAACAATATCTAATTCTTGGTTTTCTGCCAATTTTTTGAATGCATCTAATTCTTCTTTACCAATTAATGTTCCTTTTTTCAAGAAAACTTTACCATTTTTGTAAAGAATATCTTCAGAAATTACTCTTTGATATAAACGATCTGATACACGCATTTTGTGTAATGTACGGTATCTTCCAGCACTTGTTAGATCATATTTTCTAGGATCCATGAAGTGACTAACGATTACATCTTGGTAACAAACAGGATTAATTTTACTACTTGTATCAGATTCAACACTACGAGTTGAAATTGAGAATTTAGAAATTAAATCCTTTGCAGCTTTTTCAGTAATAATAACATCTAAAATATCACGAATCTTTTTATCTTCTAAATCTGTTTTGGCATCTAGAATTTTATTAATCTGTGCTTGGAAAACAGAAATCTTTGCTTTAATTTTCTTTTGTTCAGTTGGGCTTGCATTTGCTAAATCATGTTGTAAAGATTCATATGTTTCTTTATTTTCATCACAAAGTTTTTCGTAACGTGCATTAAGTTCCTTAACTTCTTTAACGCAATCTTCATACTTGATAACATATTGTTTCAATTTTGTATCAATTGGTGAACCCTTACCAGTATCTTTAACTTGTCTTAGTTCATCAACTTGACTTCGATATTCCATGATTTCTGGATCTTGAATAATATCATCATGGTTATATGAACGAACTTTTTCTTTACCTTTAGCGCATTCATTCAATAGTGTGTTAATAATTGACAAGTCATCATTAAACACACGACGAATTTCATCTTGAGTCATACCAAATGCTTTTAATAAGATAGTTGCAGGAATTTCAACGATTGCATCATTTTGTGAATTTCTTACTAAAGCATTGATCATTTGCAATTGTTCATCATACATGAAGTTAATTAATGTACCACGTGAAGGTAATAATTCACAAGCATATCCATAACTGATATGCTTTTTATTGTTTAGTTTAATTTGTGATTTGTTTGAAATGTATACACCTGGTGCTCTCAGTATTTGTGAAACAACAAACTTTTCAATTCCATTAATGATAAATGTTCCTTTTTCAGTCATCATTGGAATATTAGCAAAGAAAATACCATGAGTTAGACCTTTGCTATCTTTTCTAACAGTAATCTTCTCGCCACTTTTGTTGTCAACAATGTATGTATCAACATAAAGTGCTTGTTCGTAATTTTTACATTCATTACGGCATTGTTCTTCAGTACGTAATGGTTTTGCAAAGTTAATACCACTGAAATAAACTTCATATCGATTATTCTTTGCATGTTTTACTGGTGAGTAACTCAAAATAATTTTTTCTAATTCAGTTTTTAGAAATTTTTGGTATGAGTCGCGTTGCATTTGAAGTAAGTTAGGTTCTTCAAAATTAATATTAATCTTACTAAAATCTCGACAAGTAACAAGATTTGAATAAGTTTTTTCTGTGTAGTTAGAATTATTGGCCATTTTAATCCTTCGATCAACTAAATATAACTATTATTTATATGCTTAAATAAATAGTATTTTAAGATTATATATATATTTTTAAAAATTTATAAATTATTTTTAGAATATTATTTTTTTAAATAAAAACCCCTATAATTAGGGGTTTATTTTATGGCGCGCTTGGGGGGAGTCGAACCCTCGACCACAGGCTTAGAAGGCATGTGCTCTATCCAAACTGAGCTACAAGCGCATACAAATATTATAAATAAAATTAGACGTACTCTAATCTAAGTTTTATTTTTTATTTTATAATAGCTTTGTCAAAAATTATAGTTAAACCATATGATTTTGTTCATTATTATTCAAGTAATTTTATGAATTTGTGTAATTACAGCAGTTACTATCATGGTTCCACAAATTGTAGCTTTACATCGCAATAAATATGCAGATAATTCCTCAGTTTGAACATATTGAGTTTATTTTTTTTGTAATTTAATTTGAACAATATACCAAACTTTATACATCATTTGAAGAATTTATTATGCAAATGATAATCCACCTGATACATTAGAATTATCATTATTAGGTGGTCAATTAGCTAGTGATATTATTGCATTATTAATTGCAGTATACCTAGTGATTATTAAGCACTATTTCTTAAATATCTTTAAGAAAATTGGGAAATCTAAAATATCTGAAAATAAAAAAATGTTGATACAACAAAAGAATTCATCATTTATCAAAAAAAATATTTATTTAATTGAAAACCAATACAATAATTTTTATAAATTAAACCCAAAACTATGTACGAAAATTGTTGGCAAATCATTCAAAGATTTAATGCCTAAAGATAAGATCAACATGCTTTTAAAAATATTAAAAATTATCTCTCGTAATCTTGATGATAAACATCTGATTAATGTTTATAGTTTTAATAATAAACTTATAAATAAGTTTATTATTAATTATAAAGAAATGTATCCTAATATCTATAAACAAATTATTTCAACTTTAAAAATTAAAACTCTAAATCTTCAAGACTTATCGTATGAAATTAAATTAAGGATTGTATTTATTCAAATTTCAAATCTAATTTAAAATAAAAAACACAGGAGTCAATCCTGTGTTTTGATTCTATGGTGGAGGATATGGGATTCAAACCCACGACCCTCTGAGTGCAGATCAGATGCTCTATCGGACTGAGCTAATCCCCCATAAGTGGTGGGAGCAAATGGATTCGAACCAGCGACCTCACCCTTATCAGGGGTGTGCTCTAACCAACTGAGCTATACTCCCATGTTAGCATGCCGTTATGCTAACAACATTCTTTAATATTATATATAAAAAAGCAATTTTGTAAACTGTGGTATTTTTCACAAGTTTTAAGCCTTTGATATATCCAAAATGTTAAAACAAAATTAACGCTTTGTAAATTGTGGACTTCTACGTGCACCATATTTACCGAATTTTTTACGTTCTTTTGCACGAGAATCACGGGTAAGCATTTTGTTTTTCTTCAAAATAGTTTTGTATTCTGGATTTGCTTCAACAAGAGCACGTGCAATACCTAAACGGATAGCACCACTTTGTCCTTGCATACCACCACCAATAACTTTAACTTTAATATCAAATTTATCTTTGGTATTAGTTAAAACTAATGGTTGTTGAAGGTTTTGGATTAAAAACATGTTTGGGAAATAGTTTTTTAAATCACGGGTATTAACTGTGATTTTACCAGTTCCAGGAATTAAACAAACACGAGCTACTGATGTTTTACGTCGTCCTAAACCTTTGTATTCTACTTTAGCTTCTGTCATAATTATTTTCTAACCCCTTCAGCTTGAACTTTAATAGGATGATGTGCTTCATAATTCTTAGTTACTTCTTTTTTGTAAATATGTAACTTAGTGATGATTCTTCTTGATAGACGGTTTTTAGGTAGCATACCTTTTACTGCTAACTCTAATAATTCATCTGAGTATTTATTAAGCATAGTCTTGCCATCACGTTTTCTCAAACCACCAATGTATTGTGAATGTGAATATCAAAATTCATCTTCTAACTTATTACCAGTTAGAATGATTTTATCAGTATTGTAAACAATAACATAATCTCCACAATCAACATTTAATGTCATGGTAGGTTTATTTTTACCTCTTAATAAATTTGCAACTTGAACTGCAAGTTTGCCTAAAACTGCATTGGTAGCATCAATAATGTACCATTTGCGGTCTTTCATTGCAGTTTCTTTTTTTATCATTGTTGATTTTTGCATAATAATTTTCCTAAAATTAACTAATTTCGTACTAGTACAATCGAACCTTTAAGATTTAACAGACATATTTAAATAATACATTTATTTTTTTATTTATCACATATTTTGTTTATTGTCTTATAATAGTTATGTCAAGATGTCCTAGTACCTCAGTTTGGATAGAGGAATTGCCTCCTAAGCAATCTGTCGGTGGTTCGACTCCACTCTAGGACGCCATAAACAAAATTAAGCGTTTTTTAAAACACAATAGTGAAGATGATGCTGATCAGTAGTAAAATTCGCATCGTTTATTTCTTTAATTGCTATATCTGGGTAATATTCCCCATTCAAAGTCAATTTAATTAATCCAACACATGAATCAAGCGTATTTAATTTAGTGTATGAATAAACAATATCAGAAAAAAACTTATCTGCTGATTCTTTAGCATTAATTTCTAGTTTCATTCATGATTCCATATCATAAACGAATTGAACAAAATCACCTTTTTTTAAGTTGATATTGTCTAAAGAAAAATCATCTACCATTTGAATATTGACATATCCTTTAAAAAGAAAATTAAAATAGTTATTTTCTTTTTGTTCAAACCTGTAATCGTATTGTGTATTAATTGTACATTTTTTTTCATCATATAGTTTTATAAAACTATATCCTGTAGGTAAAATTTGCACTGAATAATTGTTTTGACTATTATTACTAATAGTTAAACCTTCAACACCTAAAAAATTAAAAGTATCAAATAAAATTTCATTAGCTTTAGTTACATCTGAATTTGAATCCAAAAATTCTTTAATAAATAATTCTTTTGCTTCCTCTATTGTGCTGACTTCTCCAAGGTCAATATTAGGGGCATTAAAATTATCTTTAACAATATTAATGACATTAACAAGTGGGTCAACACCACTAGCACAACTTGTTGGAATGCAAGCAAAAGGAATTACTGATAATGGTAACAATTTTACTAATTTAAATTTCATTGCACCTATATTATAGAAATAAGAATTTCATCGATTTGATTGATATTTTTTGCAATTACATGATGTTTTTTTATTGTAATTAAATTTTCATTTATTTTATGTTTAAAATAATTAAATGCTTTTTTATGCAATTTATTTTTTAAATCAAGTCCACTAGCTAATCTGAATCCCATCATTAAGACTTGAAAATAATATTCTTTTAATGTGTAAATTTTATTTATTTTGCACATCTTTTCAATATTGCCTTCATAATGATAATAATTCATATTTTCAAGTCCATATGCACCTAAACCAATAGCTTTTCAATCATTAGTATTCCAATAACATAAGTTATGTTTGGATTGATATTTTTTATCAATACATCAACTAGATACTTCATATCTAATAAAATTATTATCATGCATTTTTTTAATGATATATGCTAGTTGTTCTTCAATTTTTAATTCATTTTCATGATAATCTTGTTTAGCAAGAATAGAGTTATTTTTGACTTCTAAGCTATAAAAAGAAACATGGGGAATTTTGTTGTTAACAACAAAATCAATATCATCTTTTATATCTTTTAAACTCATTAATTCATATCCATATATAAAATCTAAACTAATATTATTAATGTTATGCTTTTTCAACAATTTAATCGCATCGCATACATCATTCATAGAATGCTTACGGTTAAATTTCTGATTAATTTTTTCGTTAGCAGACTGTACACCTAATGATATACGATTAACTTTATATTGCTGAAATAGTTTGACTTGCTCTAAGTTAATAAATTCTGGATTTGCTTCAATGGTAAATTCACAATTAAATGATCTTATTTTTTTACAAACTTTTAATAATTTTTCTAAATTATTGAAACTTAATGAATTGGGTGTGCCTCCGCCTATATAAATAGTTTTAAATTTATTTTTTATTTCTTTATTAATTTGTGAACAAATAAGATTAATATATTGATCTTCTTGAACTTGTGATTTAGGAATTTGGCGAACAAAATCACAATAAGTACAAATAGACTTACAAAAAGGTATATGTATATATAAGTTTTTTACTTTGTGATTCATTTTTTAATTTCATTAAAAATTTGTTTTTGATTAGTTTGATTGAATAACAAATGTTGAGGATACTTATTATTTATCCAGGTAATTTGGCGTTTAGCATAATGACGAATTTTTTGTTTGATTTTTTCATAATCAACTTTAATGTTATTATTAATTGCATAATAGATATCACCATAGCCTATAGCTTTAAAACCAATAAACTTACTTAAATCTGTGCCTGGGTATTTATCAATAATTGTTTTTACTTCATCTTCTCATCCAGATTTAACCATTTCATCAACTTTATGATTTATAGAATAATATAACTCTTGACGTGTTGGATAATTGCATTCAATCATTAAATAATCATAAATAGGCTTATTTGTTTTTTCTAATGCTTTTTTATCGTTTTTTTGATTAATAACTTCTAATGCTCTTGTTAATCTGCGGCGATTGTTAATGCCAATTTTATCCGCTAATTTAGGATTAAGTTTACTTAATAAATCATAAAGCTTTTGATTATCATATTGATCATATTCACATGATCGCTTATTAGCTGACAAATCATAATTTTTGATAACAGATTCAACATATAAATTACTGCCACCGACAATAATTGGCAATTTATTTTTATTAAGAAGTTGATCAATAGTTTTAAAACATAAAGTTTGAAACTTTTTAATGTCCCATTCATCTTTTAAGCTGATAGTTTGATTTAAATGAAATTTAGCACTAGATAATTCTTCTGTTGTTGGTGCATTAGTGCCAATACTCATATCACGATATACTTGATATGCATCAGCATTGATAATTTCACCATTAAACTTATTAGCAATTAATATTGCTAATTTTGTTTTATGGCTTGTTGTTGGTCCAACAATAACAATAATCTTAGATAATTTTGATTGCATTAATAATTTCTAGTTTTAATGACAATGTCATTAATTGCCATTGCTGCTTCACCCATACCAGCAATAATTAAATGAGGTCGGTTACTATAGTAACATACATCACCTATTGCATATACATGATCTAGGTTTGTCTTTTGGTTATGATCAACAATAATTTTATTGCCATTAACACAATTAAGTTTTTGTATATACTTTTCAGGAGCCATATCCATTTTTTGTCCATATTGGACAATAATTTCATCAAAATTTAAAGATTGTTCACAACCATCAACATTATCTTTTATAAATAAAGTGTTATTTTCAATTCTTAGACATTGTTTGTTTAACAACACCTTAATATTTTTATTCTTCATTAATTCATTAACATTTTCGCCACTAGCACGAAAAGCATCACGACGATGAATAATAGTAATCTTTGCAGTTGAATGTTTAACAATGTTATTAGCTCAGTCTACAGCTGAATCACCGCCACCAAGGATGACAACATTTTTATCATTGTATGTATTAAATGGTTCAACAATATACTTAACTTTATCAATATTTGCTCCAGGTATTTCTAGTAAATTAGGTTTAGATATACCATTACCTGTAGCTATAACAATATTCTTAGTTACCACTTGATGATTATTTATTTGTAAATAAATAAGTTCATCTTTAATTTCAAAATCATTAATTTTTACATTGTAAACAATATCAATATTTTTCGATGTATGAAGTTGTTCATCGAGTTTTTGAACAAATTCGTTTGCGGTAATTGATTGAAATAGTGGAAAATCTTTTATGTGTTTATGTGCATATAAATTTAATGGTTGACCGCCAAGTTTGTCGTTAACCTCAACAAGTAAGGTTTTTAAACCTTTGTTATCACTTAGAAAGGCACAATAGCAACCTGCAGTTCCACCACCTAAGACAACTACATCATATTGATTATTAAACATACTTCTGTTTTCTTTGTGTTTATTATTATAATTATTAAATATATAAAGTGAGATACATAATGAACAAAATCGATAGAAGATGTGAAAAAATTTTATTTAGTCATCAACAAATAGTTGCTGCTTGTAAAAAAGCTGCAAAGTGAATTGATAAAAAATTCAAAAATAAAAAGCTTACTATTGTTGGTGTTTTAAATGGTTCTGTTCCTTTTATTGCTGAATTAATCAAACACATCACTATTGATTTTAGACTGCGTTTTGTTGAATACCACTCATACTTTGGTGGAGTAGTATCTGTTAGCAAAACAAATGTTGTTGTTAATTTAAAAGTAGATGTTGATGATAATCATGTTCTTCTTGTTGATGATGTTGTTGATACAGGTTGAACAATGTCAAACTTAAAAAATGCTTTGCTTATGGAAAATAATGCAAAGTCAGTATCTTTAATGAGTTTGATTGATAAACCATCAAAACATGAAGTTCCTTTGGAAGATTTTTACAGTTGTTTTAAACTTGAAAATAAATTTGTTGTAGGATTTGGTTTGGATTATCAAGAATTTATGCGTGGAATTCCTTATATCGGAATCATAAAAAAATCTATTTATGAAAAAGAACTTAAAAAAGCTAAACAAAATCAAAAAAATAAAAGTTTAAGGAAGTAGTTATGGCAGAAAAAAATACAAATACCCCTGAAAATAATAAAGATGAAAAAAGTTCATCTAGAAGTTCAAATTTTAAATCATCTTGAAAATGATTAAAATGAATTATAATTTGTTTAACTTTTGGTGGTATCATTACTTTAATTTGATATTTTTCTACAAACCATTACACTATGGTTAGAAATATACAAAATGTAAGCATTACTGAAAACAGTAATCAACAAAAAATTGAAATTACTACTACTGAAGGTAGAACGTATAGTGCTCAATCAGCAAACATCAACAATTTGATTTATGCTGAATACTATGTATCAGGTGGTAATAAAATATCTTACCGATTCTTTGTTAATAGCACCAATGCTGGTAAGTTATCAATTGCATTAACTGATTATTCACAAAGTGAGTATATTGAAATTGGTACTGAAAAATATTTTGCTATCGTTCATAATGTTGATTTAGGTGGTTACCCAATTTTCTATGCAATAACTAAAGATGCCTACTATAACTCAACTGATGGTAAAACATGGACTAAAGCTGTAGGTGATAATTTAACATTAGATCTTGCATTTAACAATGTGATAACAAATGCAACTATTCCAAGTTCATCAAATATTGGTTACATCTTATTACAACTTCTTCCTACAGTTATCATCGTAGGTTTATTTATATGGTACTTCTCTAAAATGTCAAAATTGCAGGGTGGTGGTGAAGAATCAATTTGATCAGTCGGTAAATCACAAGCTAAGCTTGCAAAAAGTAAATACAAATTTTCAGATGTTGCTGGATTAAAAGAAGAAAAAGATGAATTAATTGAAATTGTTGATTATTTAAAAAATCCAAATAAATATGCAGCAATGGGTGCAAGAGCACCTAAAGGTGTGATCTTATATGGTCCTCCTGGAACAGGTAAAACATTATTAGCTAAAGCTGTTGCTGGTGAAGCTAAGGTCCCATTTTACCAAGTAAGTGGTTCCTCTTTTGAAGATATGTTGGTTGGTGTTGGAGCTAAACGTGTAAGAGATTTATTTAATAACGCTAAGAAAACTGCACCATCAATTATTTTTATTGATGAATTTGACTCAGTTGCTGCTAAACGTGGCCGTAATGATATTGCGGGTTCAAGTGCTGGTATTGCAGACCAAACAATTAACCAATTATTGGCAGAAATGGATGGATTTGATACAAAATCAGGAATCGTTATTATTGCCGCAACAAACCGTTTAGATGTTTTAGATAATGCAATTCTCCGTCCAGGTAGATTTGATCGTCACATTCAAGTTAACTTACCTGATATTAAAGAACGTGAATTAATCTTAGAAATTCATGCTAAAAATAAAAATATCTCTTCAAAAGTTAATTTAAATGATATAGCTCGTAGAACTCCAGGATTTAGTGGTGCCCAACTTGAAAATGTTTTGAATGAAGCTACTTTATTAGCTGTAAGAAATAATAAAATGGCAGTTGGAATGAAAGAAATTGATGAGGCAATTGATCGTGTAATTGCTGGACCAGCAAAACATTCAAGAGTAATTACTGAAGCCGAAAAGAAACAAATAGCTTATCATGAAGCGGGTCATGCACTTGTTGGATTAAATATGCCTGGAAGTGATGTTGTTGAAAAAATTACTATTATTCCTCGTGGTCAAGCTGCTGGATATACTTTATCTACTCCTGAAAAACAAGAAATTTCAATTCAAAAGAAATCAGATCTATTGTCAATTATTACAAGCACATTAGCAGGTAGAGCTGCTGAAGAAATAATTTATGGTAAAGAAAATATCTCTACTGGAGCTGCTAATGACTTATACAAAGTAACTAAAATTACTAAAGCAATGGTTACACAGTTAGGTATGACAGACTTAGGAATGACACAATTTGTTCCTAGTGAAGGAATAATTAACCCATATTCAAATCAATATTCTGAACAAACTGCTCAAAAAATTGATCTTGAAGTTGAAAAAATTATTCAAAAACAATATAACAAAGCTAAACAAATTATCGAAAAAAATCGCAAAGAATTAGACTTAATAGTCGATTCATTACTTGTATTAGAAACTATTGTTAAATCACAAATTGATTACATTCATAAAAACAAAAAACTTCCTATAGAAGTTATTGAAAAGAAAAACAGTTTTAACAAAGAAGTAAAAAATTAAATTAACTGTAATATTATTGTGTAAAAATTATAAAGATGTTTTTTAGTTGAATTTTACTTCACTAATTAATAAATCTTATTAATTAATGTTTCTAAAATAATCGAGTTTTTCGATCATGGTTTATGTTTAATAAAATTAATTTGTTGGTTAAAAGATTCATTAAAATAGAATAGTTGTTCAATTTGATATTGTGTTTTTAATGAACTATAAAGTTGGAGACACTTTTTGTCAAATCCATCATAGTTTGATATAGCAAATGGATATTTAAAAATATTAATGTTGTAATGATTTATAAAATCGCGTGAATTATTTGATATTTCAAACTTTGTATTTTTAGTGTATTCCAAAAAATTAATTAAAGTAATTTTTTTATTCTTAATGAAGAAGTCGTCTAATTTAGATCATTGATTCTTATAGTCAACAACAATATAGTCGTATTCATTTTCAATTAGTTTTAATTGCCTTTTTAATAATCTTAAAACCTCATCAATATCATTAACTTTTACATTTTGATTTGTATCTGTACCAAACATTAAAATATCTAAGTCTTTTTGATATTGATAAAATTTAAATGTAGCTATCGATTTTACACCTTTGTTAATGTCAATATTAGTTTTAATTTTATTAAAATATTTTGGTGATAAAATAGTACTGAACATCAAAACTTTTTGATGTTTATTAACTAAACCTGTAGCAAAGTTAATAGCAAAATAGCTCTGTGCTTGAGTTGCTTTTGGATTATGATTTAAAATAATAATAGTTTCCATACTTTAGCCGATAATTTGCTTTCAACTTCTTGGGTATTTATGATTTGTCTTTTTTTGTTTTTTAAAGACAAATACATGATGTAGAATATCACGAACACTAAAATCATATTCATTTGTTAATAACAAATTTAGGTTTTTGATCATGGTTTGAGCAGCAATTAATTCTTGGGCATATTTTTTTGATTTAGGTTCAATAATTAAACCATTAACTTTTGCATATGGTGCACTGATTTCTAATAAAATTTTTAATTCGGCAACAGCACGGGAAGTAATTAAATCAAATGATTCATATTCGTGCTCATTAATATCTTCTGCTCGTTTATTAATGATAGTGACATTGTTTAAATGCAATCTGTCAACTAATTCATTTAAGAATTTAACTTTTTTAGCTGTAGCTTCAATGATCGTTAAATGGATATGCTTAAATAATAGTTTGATAATAATTCCTGGGATACCACTACCTGAGCCAATATCAAGAACGTTATTAATTTCATCAAAATCAATTTCTTTGTAATCAATAATGGAATCAAAGAAATATTTTTCATAAATAACTTCTTCATCAGCAAGATTAGTTAGATTGAATAATTTATTTTGTGATTGAACAAAATCTTTATATACCTCAATTTGATTAAAAAAATCATTGGGTATATTTTTAAAGTTTTTTTGGATTAATTGTTTAAATTCGGTTTTGTTCATCTTATTTTCTATTTGTTTCTACATAGTATTTAATGATCATTAGATCATTAATACTTATGCCAGGGATTCTTGAAGCTTGTTGTAAAGTTAATGGTTTAATCTTGTTTAATTTCTCACGGGCTTCAAGTGGAAGATTCTTAATCTTATTGTAATCATTAATATGATCAATTTTTAATAACATTTGTTTATTAAATTTAGCTAGTGTTTTTTCTTCGTTTTTAATATAACCATAGTATTTAACTTGGATTTCAATCTTCATTTTAACTTCATCATCTAGTTTTGCATAAATACTGTTGGTTAAAACATCATCAATTTTGATTTGTGGTTGTTTTAATAAATCATAGAGATTATGACTGTGGTATTTTGCGGATAAACCTCTAATCTTTTTTAATGATGTAGTTTTTAAATAAGCAATTGCTTGTTTAATAGTTTCACTATTCTTTATGTATTTGTTGTATCTTGCTTTGGAATTTAGTCCAACTTGATAACCAATCTTTAATAATCGGTCATCAGCATTATCGTTTCTTAAATATAATCGATGTTCGGCTCGGGAAGTTAATAATCGGTATGGATCTTTAACTCCTTTGGTGACAAGATCATCAATCATTACACCAATATATGCATCACTACGAGAAAGAATTATTTGTTTTTTATTTTCAATATTTAATGTTGCATTAATTCCAGCGATGATTCCTTGTCCTGCTGCTTCTTCATAACCGCTAGTACCATTAATTTGTCCAGCAAAATATAAATTTTTAATTAGTTTGGATTCTAAAGTCGGTCATAGTTGAGTTGGATCAATAGCATCGTATTCAATTGCATAAGCATATTGGATAATCTTACAGTTTTCTAAACCAACAATTGTGTGAACAAATTGTTCTTGAACTTCTTTTGGTAAAGAAGTTGATAAACCTTGTAAGTAATACAAATTACTATTTAATGATACAGGCTCAATAAATGTTTGGTGTCTTGGTTTATCTTTAAATCGAACTAACTTATCTTCAATACTTGGACAATATCTTGGTCCAACTCCTGATATTTGACCAGAATACATTGCTGATAAAGATAGATTATCAAGAATAATCTTATGGGTTTTCGCATTCGTATAAGTTAGATAACAAGGAATTTGTTTACTATATGGGCGGAATTGTTTACCATAGAAGTTGAAATGTAATTTTGCATTAGTACCTTTTTGTATTTCCATCTTATTAAAATCAATACTATTTTTATCAACTCTTGGTGGAGTGCCTGTTTTAAGTCTTAGTAGACTAAAACCTAAATCCTTTAAGTTATTAGACAAATTATTTGATCTTGGAAATCCTAAAGGTCCTGATGCTTTTTTAACTTTACCCATATGCGTAATAGAGTTCATATAAGTGCCTGTAGTTAAAATAACTGCTTTAGCTTTAAAAATACCTTTAGGAGTATTAATACCTTTAACAGTATTATTTTCAACTACTAGTTCATTAACTTCAATGCAGTTTAAATCAATGTATTTATGTTTTTTGATTTCTTCTAGGAAGTATTGATGATATACTTCCTTATCAATTTGAGCACGGTATGCCCAAACACCAGGACCTTTCGAACTATTTAACAGTTTCATTTGTAAAGCACAGTGGTCAGTGGCAATACCTTGCATTCCACCTAGTGCATCAATTTCACGGGTAACAATTCCTTTAGCAGGTCCACCTATAGAAGGATTGCATGGAGCTTGACCAACTGAATCTTCAATTAAAGTAAATAAACCAACTTTATATTTTTTATTAGCAGCAGCAAATGCAGCTTCAAGTCCTGCATGTCCAGCACCAACAACAATAACATCATAGTTTTTCATAATTAAATAAAGTCCTTTGGTGCTTTGGCTGTTAAATTGATACATCCTTTGTTGGTAACAACAACTGTATCTTCAATTCTTATTCCAGCTAAATTAATATCATATACTCCAGGTTCAATGGTAACAACTGCATTTGCTGGAATAGTTTGTTCATAATTAGGTGCACAATTTGGTAGTTCATGGATGTTGATCCCTACACCATGACCTAAAGCATGAGTAAATAGTTTACCTCATTTCTTATTTTTAGCAATATAGTCACGGCATATTTTATGAATTTGATTGCCTGCAACTCCGGCATGAATTGATTTAATTCCTAGTTGGTTAGCATCATATACTAATTGGTACATAGAAAGTAAATCTTTACTTGGTTTTTTATTTCCAACGAAAAATGTCCGTGTAATATCTGAACAATATCCTTGGTATATACAACCAATATCAATTAGAACTAATTGGTTGTTCTTTAAAATTGATTTGCCTGGAGCATGGTGGGGGTTAGCACTGTTTTTACCAAAACAAACTATTGGACTAAATGATACACCACTAGCTGGTGAATCTAAAATTAATTTTTCAATATATTTTGCAGTTTGGATTTCGCTAACACCTGGTTTTAGTCATTTTCTTGTTTGGTTCATGACATTAACAATAATATCAGCAGATTTCTTTAATAGTTTAATTTCTTCATCAGTTTTAATGATTCTTAAAAAATCTGTATCAATACTGTTGATGTTTTTAATTTTTAGTTCTTCAACAATCTGCTGATATTGTTTTAATGTTAAATAATCAGATTCAAGAATTAAAGAACTAATCTTTAATTCTTTGATTAATAAACTTAATCGTTTTAAATTAGATAAGTCATTACTAGCGACTAATTTGATACCTTGTGGTAAAAATTGTGATTTGCAATAATTGTAATAACGGTTGTCAACAATAAAGTAAGTAAACTTCTTAGTGATTAAACATAATCCTGCTGATGTTTTAATATTAGTGATTCAAAATCGATTGGTATCACTGACAAATAAAATTGCATCAGTATTTAATAACTTTAATGTGTTAGCCACATATTGATATTTAATCTGATAAGAGGTTTGCAACATCTTATTTAGCTTTAGTTTCTTTGTGAATTGTGGTTTTACGACAATATTTACAATATTTTTTTTGTTGTAGTTTTTCAGGTGTTGTCTTTGGGTTTCTTCTAGTTAAGTAGTTAATGTGTTTACATTCACTACATTCTAATCGTACATTTTTCTTATCTGCCATAATCTATAGATGTCCTTTATAAAAGTATGTATATTATATTAATTAATTTAAATTCTGAGGTATAATATCTTTGTAGGGTGCAAGCTTTACTGGCTACCCAAGCCAATTAGTTTAACTAATTCGAATTGGGCTTTTAAATTAAAAAGCTCTGTGGTCTTCCTGAACCCGCTGTAAAGCTATCTAATCAGGGATTGTAAAATAAATTATAATATAAATATAAGTGGCAGATATTTGTGAAAAACATTAAAAACTCAGAACAAAATAAAGGTTGCAAAACCAAGAAATACAAAAAAACAATAATGGGTTTGTCAATTTCATTTCTTGGATTGCAAAATATTAATCTTTTATGTTTATGTTCTTTACAACAAACATTACAAACATCTTCAATTCCAACCATTGGAATTACCAAGAATAATCAAAATGAATCAATTACAACAATTAACATTGTTGCACATACTTTAGGTAAGGCTTCAAACATTTTCAATCTATTGTACAATGGTGAAAAAGTTACTAACTTTAAAGATGTTAAATGTGAGTATATTGGCGATCCTGAATTAGCTAACAAAATAATACTTGACACAGATTTTAGTATTAAATGGAAAGATACAATTGAAGTTGGAAAATATAATGCTAAATGAAGAATTACATATAAGGATAAAAAAATAGAAACTCCTCAAATTGTACTTAATTGCTTATCTAAAACTGATTATGAACAAGGCAAAATTCCATCAGAATATGAAATAAATCCTAAGCAACAAGAGGAACAACTTCCATCAGAAACAACAAAAGTATATGACATATCTTCTCGTGGAGCAAAGTTTAAATATTCTGATAGTTTTTTTACAAAACTATCATCGCAATATAATCCCTCATTAGCTGTTGCTTCATATGGTCTCATTAATTGTGCAGGAAACTATGAAAGTGTTCGAATTGAAGATAGTGATAAATGGATAAAAGATTTAATGTTGAACCAATTCAAGTTTCAAAATTATGAACAGATTGGTTATAGAAAAGCATTAACAAGCAAATCAATTGGTGCAACAATTGCATCGAAAGAAATATATTTAAAATCTGAAAAGTCAACTTTACTTTGTTTACCTATAAGAAGCTTCAGTTATAACAATGAATGAACTGATAACATGTTTGTTGGTGATGGTACATCTAATGATACAAGAACTATAACTTCATCATTTGATTCAAAGCAATATACATTCGCAAATAAATATCAAAACCATGCTGGTTTCTGCTTATCTGCAATGGTTGTATTAAATTTTTTAAGACAATATATTGAAAAATACAATATTACTGGAAAAATTAAATTATGAATTGTAGGTTATTCTAGAGGTGGTGCAGTTGCTAATGTTGCTGCAGCTTTATTGGATAGAGCTATAAATGAGAAAAATTTAAAAGAATATTTAGGTAAAAATATTAAATGTGAAATTTCTCATGATGATATTTATGCTTACACCATGGGAACCCCTCAAGGAGCATATGCAAATCAAAATCCTAGTCCACGTTCAGCAATTTATAACAACATTTTTAATTTAATTAATCCGAATGACGTTGTTACACAAGTTCCATTAAGACAGTGAGGCTTTACACGTTATGGTATTGATAAATACATGACTACAAAGACTATTGATCCTAACTATGAAATAAATAAAAAGTTATGAAAAAAACAAATGAAAAATCCATCTGTAGTTGATAAAATTGACAACTTTTCTATATATAAAGTAAATGGTGATGTTAATAAAGAAGAATTCCTTAATGTTACACCTCAAATTGCTTGACATATGCTTGCTTCTGGTATTACTGAAGAAATACCAAGCAGAAAACAATATGCTGATCAACTTCAAGGACATCTTCAAGAAGTCATAAGTAAATATGTTTTTGGTCAAAAAGATAAAGCACATCTTATATATGCAATCTTTAATGGATTATTTTTTACTAAACTTATTGATAATGCAAGAGTTGATGCGATGGTTATATCAATCTTAAGAGGTGGTTATGAAGTAATAAATGATATCCACTCACATGATAATTACTTTTCATATGCAAAAGCAAATGATTTATCATATGTAGGCAAAAATGATCAAGTACAATTGTTTGATGAATACACATTTTATGATGTATATACTAGAGCATTTGATCAAGTAAGTATGGTTGATACTAATAAAAATTGTTACTTATTTAAAAATGAACCTAAACCTTCATCAGAAAAAATTAATCAACCATATGGAAATCAAATATCAAGTTGTGTTTTTGATTATGCTATATATCCATACTATATTGAAGCAATTATTCCTGCTGGTTATAATATTGACTTTAAAATCAATTTTAATGCTATCCATGTTTGAGCAAACTGGGATGGTTTTGCAAAAATAACAACAGTATCATCTAATCCAAATAAAAATGGTAAAGTAATCTTTTATGAAGAACATGGTGTAAATATTTTCCACTCATATCACTCAGGTAACGGACATTTAGATTAATAAAAATACATTAGATATTGTTACAAACTTTCATTATTTTTCTTATAAATAAATTTATTATTGAAATAATATAATTAATTTAACATGAAAAAAATTGAAATTAATGATGAAGTTTATGAGAAATTAGAAAAAGCTTATGCTGATTTTAGAAAAAATCAGGATAAGATACCACCAGCTATTTATAAAAAGTATGGTGATAGTTTTGATAGTTTTGTACAACAAATATTATCTGACTATATAGATAATCTACAAAAATCAGTTGAATTTAGCAAATCTTTTGGTGATATGTTTAAAGGTTTAGATATGTCTAAACTAAAAGAAGAATTATCTTCTTTATCATCACTTTTCTCTGGTGAAAAACAAAAGGAAGAAGACAAAGAAGAAGAGAAAAGTAGTGATCCTAGCAAGACTAAGAATTAAATACCAAGATATTTTTCAAAGTATTCTTTTAATCTTTTTATAACTTTTTGTCGTGTTTCATAATGTTTATTACCACTTTTAAATATTGAAATAGGTGGTAAGATATTCTCAATATGCATACCAGTAGTTTTTAATTCACCATCTTTAAATGAATCATCAATATATTTAATTGTTTTGTCTTTATTCAATCTATATTGATTAATGATTTCTAACAACTCATTATATTTACTTTTCGATGTATAGTCCTCTCATGCATTAAAAATATTATCTGTTTTATTTACAGTTGCAACGAAATTCTCAATAAGTTCTTTTTTACTACGTAATTCAAGACTTGAATCAATAGCTCTGCTTATTTTTAATTCTATTGTTTCATCTTTTGCGTTATTTTTATGATGAACGCTAACCATTTGTAGAATGGTATCAACACCTACTTCTTCTTGTTTTAATGATTCAATCTCAAAAACAAGATCATCATTTATATCAACAGCTTCACCTTCATGCTTTTTTCTTCATTTGTCATAATACTTTAAATATATACTTTGATAATCTTGAAGATCTCTTGCTGATAAAATATCATTTTCCTTAAATTCATCAAATGTGAATAGAATAGTTCTTGCTCTAAGTATTGAACTAAATAGATTTACAAAATCCTTTTCTGCTTGTTCTCCTGATTTTCATTTATTAAGTGATGATAATGGGTATTCACTCTTAATCTGCTCAACTAAATCTTTATAGCCAAGTATTTGTTTGCCATTAGAATCTATATAACCAAAGAAATATTCTTTGAAACTTTTTAACACACATATACCCATTGCATTTTTATCACCAAACATTGCAACAGATTCTTCTACTTGTTTTTGTAGCGACCTAAAGCAAATAATATTACCATATTTTTTTATAGAGTTTAATATTCTATTAGTTCTTGAAAATGCTTGAATAAGTCCATGGTCTCTTAAATTTTTATCAACTCATAATGTGTTTAATGTTGTTGCATCAAATCCAGTTAAAAACATATTTACAACAATTAAAATATCTATCTCTCTGTTTTTCATTCTGTATGAAACATCTCGATAGTAGTTTTGGAATTTATCACTAGATGTATCAAAGTTAGTTTGGAAAATGTTGTTGTAGTCTTGGATAGCAGCTTCTAAAAAATCTCTTGATGCTTTATCTAAGTTTAATGTACTTTCTGAATTTTCTTCTTCAATAATACCATCAACGCCTTCTTCATTTGGAGAATAACTGAAGATGGTTGCTATATTAAGCTTCTTTAATGGATCAACTTCCATTTGTTTTTTAAATTCTAAATAATATTGTTTAGCGGCATCTATTGATCAAACACAAAATATGGAATTAAAGCCGTTTAATGTTTTTGATGTATATATTGGTTTAATTTTGTTATTTCTTGCGGAAACAACTTTATTTATATTATCAATTGCATTGTATGAATAAACTTCTTTACCATATGTTTTTTCTCTGAAGTTATCTAAAATATATTTAACATTATTGCTAATTCTTCTTGGGTCGGATCAAACTTTTTCACGATCAATATCAGACACTTTTTTATCTTTGATATTTGATTTCATATCAAATGTTTTTAGATATTGAATCTTAAAAGGCAAAACATTGTGATCTTGTATAGCATTAACAATATTGTATGTATGTAATTCATCACCAAAGATTTGCTTTGTAGTTTTTAAAATATTTGTGCTATTTTGATTTTTATTTCTGTTCCCTATAGGTGTTCCAGTAAAACCAAACAAGTGATACTTTTTAAAGTTTTTAATAATTGCTTTATGCATATCACCAAATTGACTTCTGTGACATTCATCAAAAATTATTACAACATGTTTATTAAAAATAGGATGAGTTGTATATTTTTTAATAAAACGATCTAGTTTTTGAATTGTTGTAACAATTAATTTCTTATTTTCACTAGAACTATCTAATTGTTGCTTTAATATTCTTGTTGATGTGTTGCTATTTGCAGCATCTTTTTGGAATTTATCATATTCACACATTGTTTGATAGTCTAAATCTTTTCGATCAACAACAAATATGACTTTATCAATGTAATTAAATTTAATAGCTAATTGGGAAACTTTAAATGAAGTTAATGTTTTACCACTACCAGTTGTATGCCAAATATATCCACCAGCCTTAATACTTCCATATGTTTTATAATTATTTGATATTTCAATACGATTAATAATTCTTTCTGTAGCTGCTATTTGGTATGGGCGCATAACAAGCAATAAATTATTAACTGTGAAAACACAATATTTAGTTAAAATGTTTAATATTGTATGTTTTGCAAAGAATGTCTTTGTAAAATCAACTAAATCATAAATAACATTATTATTTGCATCTGTTCAATACGAAGTAAATTCAAAACTATTTGATGTTGATGTTTTTCTATTATTAATATTATTGTTAGATTCTTTTATATGATTGTTTCTTGTAGTATTTGAATAATATTTAGTTTCAGTTCCATTAGAAATTACAAAAATTTGAATATATTTGAATAGTCCTTTTGAAGCTCAAAAACTATCTCTTTGATATCTTTTAATTTGATTAAATGCTTCTTGTAAACTAACTCCTCTTCTTTTTAGCTCAATATGAACTAAAGGAAGACCATTGACTAAAACAGTTACATCATATCTATTTTTGTATTTACCTTCATTTTCAACATATTGATTTATAACTTGTAACTTATTGTTGTGAATACAACTTTTATCAATAAGTTTGATATTTTTTGTTTGACCATCATCACATTTTAATAGTTGAACATAATCTTCTTGAATTTTTCTTGTTTTATCAGCGATTTCTTCATCTTTTCCAACAATATTATTGTTAAAAAATCAATCTCATTCATCATCAGAAAATTTATATTTATTTAGTTCTTCTAGTTTAATTCTAAGATTTTTTATAAGATCGTTTTCATTATGAATTGGTAAATATTCATAACATTGAGATTGAAGGATATTTATAAATTCTTGTTCAAGATCATGTTCACTTTGGTATGAATCTGATCTTTTACCTTTTGATTTATAATCAGTAACAACTGTTGAATCTTCTGATCTTAAAATAATATCGTAGTAGCTCATTATTTCTCCTTATATTCACTAAATGTTAAGAGTTTATCTCTATAGTATTGATATTGTTTTTTTCTTGCTTCGATTTCAGCAGGTAGACCATTTACTAAATCATTACAGTATGAATCAAAATTATTTAAGATATTAACAATTTTCTCTTGAACTGGTAATGGTGGTAAAGAAATAGAATATTCTTTTTTAATAACAGATGGGTGTGCTTTTTTTGTGTAGTTAAATTCTTTTGATGATCATTGATTCTCAAGTGTATAAAATAGATATTTTGTGAATAATAATTTATTATTTAAATTTTTTATTCAACCACAAACATTTGTAACAGAATATTTCAAATTATTCCTATAGAAAAATTTACCACCACCATCTATGCTTCATGTGATTCGTTCATCATCGAACATATATTTACCATATCGACCAATTTCACCATTATTTGTTGCAGAACTTGAATAAACGGGAAAATTTCCAGGAGTTTCACGAATATCGTTCTTACTTATAACATTACCTCGACCCATACAAATTATTTGCATTTCATCTAAGTCATAAAGTTGAACATTTGCATAACCAAATACATACTGTAGCATTTTAATTAGACCTTCCGCTCTCTCTCTCTCTCTCTCGATGCCAGCTGCAGAATTAATAGTTACATTTAGATCAAATGACAATAACTTATCTCTGTAGTATTCATATTGTTTTTTACGTGCTTCAATTTCAGCAGGTAGACCAATTTGTAAGTCAGAACAATTTTTTTCAAAATTATCTAATACATTAACAATTTTTTCTTGGATTGATAATGGAGGGATGGGAATTTGGATTGAAAATAATCTATTCATATCAATTCCTGGCACAGCACCTTTTTTAAATGACTTAATTTTTTCTTCTTGTAGTTTTAAACAATGAAATACATATTTTTGAGAAAGATTTTTAATTGGTAATAAAGCATAACGAGAATCAACAATTCATGCATTTTCATTTATAAAATCAATATATCCTACACTTCCTGCAACATTTATTGTTACTGTTTGTGGATGAATATTAAATTTGTTATATTTTCCAAATGGTAATGTTGATCCCCCACCATAAACATTATATTGACCATTGTCAATTAAATCACGTTTACAAATTCGTATTCCTCTAAATATTTTATCCTTTGGGTATATTTCACTTAATTTTTTATATTCCACTTTATTATCAAAAGTTAGCATATAATTTCGATAATATTCATATTGTTTCTTTCTATTGGTTAGCTCAGTGGTTAGCTCAGTGGTTAGCTCAGTAAATGAATCTAATATATTAACAATTTTTTCTTGGATTGATAATGGAGGAACGGGGATTTTAAATTTCTTTAAACTTTGCAAATTTATGCTTGTCAATGGTCCTTGAGCCATTCCTTTAATCACAAGATATTTATTACTAATGTAATAAAATAAAAACTTATAATTTAGTTTTTTACCAACTTCTAATGCACATACTGATTGATTTGCAGTTAACTTAATTTCATTAATTCCACACCGTGCAACAGTTGCACCAGTCATCGCTACTAAAACCGATTTTTCTTTAATTCATTTTGTAGATGACTCCTTTAAACCTAAATCAGTTATCATAATTTGTGTATTCGTAATGTTGTTAAAGTTTATTTCACCAGATCTAAGTCATGGAATATTGCCTCCATAGTAATCTTTTCTGGTTGTTTTTGGTGTTCCTCCTGAAAAAATTTTTATACACACCTGATCAAGACTTCTATATTCAACACCATTAGGACACAATTCTTTTATTAACTCATCAAGCTTATTCATTATTCTTCTATCTCCTTGATGATTTGATTGATCTTAGTTCTTAATTCATCTTCTTTTTTTACAATTTCAGTAATTTCAGAATTTAATTTTTTAATATCAATTATTTCTCTTGTATCTTCTTTTTCAACATAAGTTGAAACTGATAAATTATAGTCATTAGATGCAATTTCTGCATTATCTACCAATTTTGTAATGTATTGAACATCTTTTCTTTCAATAAATAGCTTTAATATATCATCAATATTTTTATCTGTTAGTTTGTTATTGTTTGTTACTTTCTGATAGTATTTACTTGCATCAATAAATAATGTTGAATTTTCTTTCTTAGATTTCTTTAGAACCATGATGCATGTAGCAATAGATGTTCCAAAGAACAAGTTAGAAGGCAATTGAATGATGCAATCAATAAAATTACTATTTACTAAATACTTTCTTATTTTTTGTTCAGCTCCACCACGATATAGAATGCCAGGGAAGCAAACTATAGCTGCTGTACCATTTGTAGCTAATCATGATAATGAGTGCATAATAAAAGCCATATCGGCTTTTGATTTTGGTGCTAAAACACCAGCAGGTGAAAATCTTTGATCATTAATTAAATAAGATATTGAATCACCTTCTCATTTAGTTGAATATGGTGGATTACTTACTATTACTTCAAATGGCTCATCATCTCAATGAAGAGGATTAATTAATGTATCACCATTGGCAATATTAAACTGATCAAATTCAATATCATGAAGAAACATATTAATTCTGCATAGGTTATATGTAGTCAAATTAATTTCTTGACCATAGAAACCATTTCTTACTTTCCTTTTTCCTAGAATCTTTGCAAATTTTAAAAGTAAAGATCCAGAACCACATGCTGGATCATATACTTTGTTAATCTCTTTTTTGTCAGTTATTGTCAATTTAGCTAAAAGTTCAGAAACTTCTTGAGGTGTATAGAATTCCCCCCCCCGATTTACCAGCATCAGATGCATACATACCCATTAAAAATTCATATGCATCACCAAATGCATCAATAACATTTGACTTATAATCACCAAGATCCATGTCACCAATATTATCAATAATTTTTACAAGTTTTTTATTTCTTTCAGCAACTGTGCTTCCTAACTTATTACTGTTTACATCTAAATCATCAAATAAGCCTTTTAAATTATTTTCACTCGCTCTGCCTTTTGATGATTGTTCAATTGCATTAAATATATTCTCAAGTGTTTCATTTAGATTTTCATCATTTTTAGTATTTTTCCGAACATTACAAAATAATTGACTTGGGAAAATAAAAAAACCTTTAGCATTAGCAATTGATTCTATTTCTTCTTTAGGAATAGATTTTACTTCTTCATCAGTTAATTTTGCATAATCACAATTTTTATTACCTGATTCTTGCTCCTTTTTATTTATTCAGTTTGTAAAATTTTCAGAAATATACCTGTAAAATAAAAAACCTAAAACATATTGTTTAAAATCTCAACCATCCACTGATCCTCTTAGGTCATTAGCAATTTTTCATATAGTTTTATGTAGTTCTTCTCTTTCTTTTTCTTTTCTGTTATCAGTCATAGTTAAATGTTAATTTGAAAGTACATATTTATTATAATAAATGACAACAATTTCTTTAGTGTTTCTCCCACACTTCACCCTTTAATTTGCTACACTATATATATATGAAAGTTTTAACCCAGATAAAATCTAGACAAGATTTTAGATCATGATTAGTTAAGAATCATGCAACAAGTAAAGAATGTTGGATCTATATTAAAAGAGCAAAACCAATAGATCCTAATACTTTTTACTATCTTGATGCTGTAGAAGAAGCTCTATGTTTTGGTTGAATTGACAGCATCCATATGAAATATAAAAATAAATTAGTAGCAAGATTTTCTCCAAGAAGAAAAAATAGCTACTGAACAGAATTAAATAAAGCAAGAGTAAAAAGATTAGAAAAATTAGGCTTAATGACTGATGCTGGAAGAAAAGTATTACCTAAACAAAAACCTTATCAAATTGATAAAGATGTCATGAATGCTTTAAAACAAGCTAAAGCTTGAACACAATTTAAAAAGTTTCCTTTACTATATCAAAGAATTAGAAGCTACAATGTAGCTTTCTATAAAGATAAAAATCTTGATACATACCATAAAGCTTTAAAACATTTGATAACTGAAACTAAAAAATCAAAAATGTATGGAGAATGAAATGATTATGGTCGATTACTAGATTATTAATTTAAATCAATTAACCTAATACATATAATTAAAATGTTATGAAATTCCAATTTAATAAAAAAGAATATCGAAGTTCATCAAATATTGATACCCAAAAAGCAATTAAATTTATCAAAGATAAATTTCAAAAATATTTATCAAAGAATTTAAATTTATTGCGTGTATCTGCACCAATATTTGTTGAAGCTGTTACTGGATTAAATGATGATTTAAATGGTATAGAAAGAAAAGTAAGTTTCACACCATTATTTGATGATAATGCAAGACTTGAAGTTGTCCAATCATTAGCTAAATGAAAACGTCATGCTTTAAAGAAATATGGTATTAAAACAGGACACGGTATATATACTGATATGAACGCAATTAGAAGGGATGAAACCCTTGACCAAATTCATTCACTTTATGTTGACCAATGAGACTGAGAAAAATGTATAAAAGCCTCAGACCGTAATGTTAAATTTTTAAAGAAAAATGTTTTATTAATTTGTGATGCTTTAGATAAAACAATAAAAGATGTTAAAAAAATATATAAAAATATTGATTTGGAATTTGATAAAATTCCATACTTCATCACCAGTGAAGAACTATTACAAATGTATCCTAAGCTTTCACCAAATGAAAGAGAAACTGAAATTTGTAAAAAACACAGTACAGTTTTTGTTATTGGTATTGGAAATAAACTATCTGATGGTATTCCCCATGATTCAAGAGCACCAGATTATGATGATTGACAATTAAATGGTGACTTATTAGTCTATGATAAGGTTTTAAATTCTTGTGTTGAGCTTTCATCGATGGGAATCAGGGTTAATGATAAGAGTATGTTATCTCAATTAAAGGCATCTAAGAAAACCGATAGGTTAAAATTTACATACCATAAACAAATTATTAATAAAGAATTACCATTGAGTATTGGCGGTGGTATTGGTGAATCAAGAATATGTCTTTATATCTTAAAAAAAGGTCACATTGGTGAAGTTCAAGCTTCAGTATGAGATAAAAAGAATAAAGACTTTTGTGATAAACACAATTTAAAATTGTTATAGATTAAAAGTATTACTACTTTATATTCATTTTCAAATAAATTAGGAATTTTTGAAAAAACCTCCCAATTTTTGTATTTAATACATGGAAAGATAGCAAACTTTTCATAAAATATGAAAATAAATAAAATTACCAAGAAAATAAAAGTTACTGAAAGTGACTTCAAAGATTTCAGTAATATTGCTACTATACCGGAACATTTCGAAAAAAGTATGGTATTATATATAACAACATGGCAAGAAGTGCCAGATGATAACTAAAAAGACACAATGACCACTAAACCTGAATAATTTATTGAATTCGAAAATAAACAAGAACAACGTTGAAAAGGACAACAAGAATTTAATCAAAAAGTTGTTAAACGATTAGATGATAAAGATAAATTAATTCAACAAATTCTAGGCTTAGTTCAGCCATTAGTTAAACGTATCGATAATCTTGTTGTTAAAATAATTTAAAAGAGTAGTTTTTAAACATACCTATTATGCAACTATTAGGTAAAAGCAAATAGCTATTTATAAGGTGAGTTGTTAAATAAAAAAAACATCTAGATATCTAGATGTTTTTTATAAAAATTAATATAGACTTTTAATTAAAATCCTGCTTTTGTTCAGCCACTAGGTAGTTGGAAATCTTGTGGATTTTGACTACCGTTGTAGTAGAATATACCAGAACTAGCAACACCAGATACTCAAGAATTAAAACATCTAGTATTATAGTTGCCTATGTAACCAATTTTAATTGAATTTAATGAAGCACAGCCTTTAAACATGTAAACATAACAATAGTCTACCAAAGTTGTTGCAGGTAACTCAGGCGCAACAGTTAAAGATGAACAACCATAAAACATATAGTAATAACATCCATCTGCTAAAGTTGTAGCTGGTAAATCAGGTGGAATAACTAAAGAAGTGCAATTTCAAAACATAGATCTATAACAATCTTCTGCTAAATTTGTTGCAGGTAAATCAGGCGCAACAGTTAAAGATGAACAACCATAAAACATATTACCATAACAATCATATTTTAAATTTGTTGCAGGTAAGAAATTTTCACTAACACTTGTTATGCCAGTTGAATTCCCAAATAAATTATAAAAACAATAATTGCATGGGATGTCAGTGATATCGCCTGATTCTTCGGTTTGTGCACCATTATCCAATAGTCCCATAATGTTACCAGAAAGAGAAACATCACCTCTAATAGATAGACATGAATAATTTGTATTTGATGTTGATCAACCATCAGGATTATTACCTTTTAGGTATAATGTTGAATTTTGAAGAATATTTAATGTTGAGCCATATGTTCGTCAGTTAATACCATCTGTTGAGTATTTTAAATTAGGATTGCTTGAACCTTTATTGATTAATTCAAAAGTTGAGTTTTCATTAGCAATAATAGTTACATAAGATCGTGAATGAACTTTTCAGCCACTAGGTAGTTGGAAATCTTGTGCAGTTTGACTACCATCGTAATAGAATGTACCGGAATTAGCTACACCTGATACTCAAGAATTAAAATATGTAGAATCATAGTTGCCTATGTAACCAATTTTAATTGAATTTAATGATGAACAACCATCAAATATTCGTCCATAACAACTACTTACTAAACTTGTCGCAGGCAACTCAGGTGCAGTGGTTAAAGCTGTACAATTATTAAACATACCATAATAACAATTTTCTGCTAAAGTTGTTGCTGGTAGCAACTCAGGTGCAGTAGTTAATGAAGTACAGTTCTGAAACATTCAATCATAACAATTATTTGCCAAACTTGTTGCAGGCAAGTTAGGTGCAGTGGTTAAAGCTGTACAATTTTTAAACATTGTTCGATAACATTTTTCTGCTAAACTTGTCGCAGGCAACTCAGGTGCAACAGTTAAAGATGTGCAGCCATTAAACATATGTTGATAACAACTAGCTGCTAAACTTCTTGAAGATAATTTAGGTGCATTAGTTAATGATGTGCATTGATAAAACATACCATCATAACAATCTTGTTTTAAATTTGTAGCAGGTAAGAAATCTTCACTAACACTTGTTATTCCAGTTGAGTTTCTAAATAGATCATAAAAACAATAATCACATGGAATATCAGTGATATCACCTATTTCTCCTAATGTTGCTCCATTATCCAATAATGCCATAACATCTCCTGAGATAGATACATCACCAGTAATAGATAAATATGAATAATTTGTATTTGATGTTGACCAACCATCAGGATTATTACCTTTTAGGTATAATGTTTGACCTTGGTTAATATTTAATTCTGAGCTATATGTAGATCAACTTTTACAATCAGTTGAATATTGTAAATTTGGATTGTTGCCACCAGAATTATCTAAAACTAATGCTGAGTCAGCATTAGCAGTAAGAATAACACATTGATATTGTTTATTATCATTTTCTGAACCACAACTTGTTGACACAGCAGCAATTGTGCCAATTGATGTAATTCCTAATGTAGGAATTAATATTGATTTTAATAATTTTGTTTTGTTCATAATATTTCATTATAGCATAAAAAGCATAAAATCAAAAAAAATTCAATAAGCATACATGTAAATATTGTCTTTGTCAAAAATGTCACACAATAAAATTTCTGAAATTATTATTACAACATCACTAATAAATAAAATACAGCAATAAAAAATAAAAGTAAGCTTATAAATTAATAGAAGCTGTTAAACTCTTAATGAATGATTCTAAGTCAAATTCCTTTAAATCATCTAAAGATTCACCTAAACCAATAAATTTAACTGGTAAGTTAAAAGCATCTTTAATAGCTAATACAATGCCACCCTTAGATGTACTGTCAATTTTTGTTAATACGATTCCAGTAATTTTAGTAACTTCATTGAAAGCTTTTGATTGATTGATTCCACTCTGTCCAGTTGTTGCATCAATTACTAATAACGATTCACATGGTTGTGTTGAATCAAATTTCTTAATCACACCATCAATTTTTTTAAGTTCATTCATTAAGTTGATCTTATTTTGTAATCGACCAGATGTATCACAAATAACAATATCATCTTTATTGGTCTTAGCATTATTAATACCAGTATAAATAACACTTGCAGGATCTTGATTTTCCTTAATTGGTGTATAAATATTAACACCAATCTTTTCAGCTCAAATTTTTAATTGCTGAATTGCTCCAGCTCTAAATGTATCTGCTGCCACTAATGAAACTTTATATCCTTGTTGCTTATAGTAATAAGCTAATTTAGCAATTGATGTTGTTTTACCAACGCCATTAGCACCAGTTACAAGAATAACATTTGTTGTATTTTTTTTAATGTTTATTGAAAAATCAACATTGGTGTTTTGGATGTAATAAACAAATAGTTTATCAACAATAATTTCTTTTATTAGATTAGGATCTTCCACACGTTGAAATTTTATTTCTTCAACGATAGCATCTATTATTTTTTGCGTAGATTTAGGCCCAATATCAAATAGAAGCAAAGCTTCTTCGATTTCTTCTAACATTGCTTCATCAATTTTTTGATATTTCTTGGCAATATTATTGATGGAATTTGAAAGAGAATCACTTGATTTTTTTAATCCTGCATCAAATTTTTGTTGATTAATAACAGAATTTTCTTCATTCTTTTTTTCAATTTCTTTAGCTACATTTTTTTTGTTTGTAAATAAACCTTTAAGTTTTGATCAAAGTCCCATGATTAATTTTCCTCGGTTTTATCGGAACCAAATTCATCTTTTGCTTGTGCTAATTCCACTTTAAAAATACTTGTTACACCTTTTTGTTGCATTGTTGCACCAAACAAAATATCACATTTTTCCATAGTACCAGGGCGGTGAGTAACAACAATGAACTGTGTATCTTTACTTGACATTTGAATCATATTAGCAAATCTTTCAACGTTTGCAGGGTCAAGTGCAGATTCAGCCTCATCAAGAATTACCAATGGAAAACTTTTGATTTTCAATATTGTAAACAATATTGATAAGGCAACTAATGATTTTTCACCACCTGATAACAATGAAAGTCTTGTAACTTTTTTACCATAAGGAGCAACAACCACATCAATACCAGAAGTCAAAATATTTTCTGAATCAGTATATTCAACATTACATGTGCCCCCACCTAGCAAATATTTAAATATTTCAGGTAATTTTTCATTAACTTTTCTAATGGTGTCGTCAAAATCTTTTTTAACTTGAATATCAAGAGTATTAATAGCTTCTTCAATATGTTGTTTTGCTAATTCAATTTCTTTTTGCTGTTTTGACATTTCATCATAACGAGTTTGAATTGATTCAAGATCATTTAACGCTTCCATGTTAATTGGACCTAAACGTGAAATTTCATTTTGTAATTGAATAATTGCATCTCTTGCTTGCTGATCGCTCATTGGTAATTCATTGACATAATTTTGCATAGCAAACTCAATTGTCATGTGATATGTTTGATTAATTTTATTTTTTACGGTTTCAATGATTGACTCACATTTTACTTGTTCACCTTGATTTTGAGCAACTACATCTCTTGCTTTATCAACTTGGAATCGTATTTGGGTTAATTTAGCTTCAGTATCTGAAACTTGTGACTTGTAAATAGCTTTTGAATTTCGATTAACACTCAAATCTTCGTATACTTTATTTTTCTTGTTTATCAATTTCGCAAGTTCAATTTCAATACTATTTTCATCAATATTTGTTTGTTCTTCATTTAAACCTGCAGTTTTAGTTAGTTGTTTATAATCACTTTCATATTTTAATAACAAATTTTCATTTGTTCTTAAAATTTCTTCATAACGTGAAAGTAAGATTTTCTTTTCACTTTGTTTAGCAGTAATTTCATTTAAATCAGCGATAGTCTTCTCAAGTTCACTCTTTAATTGTAAATACTTTTCATTGATTTCAGGATATGATTTGTTTAATTCATCCAAAGTTTTCTTAGAGTCTAATTCATTTAAGACACTATTTTTATTGATATAACCACCGGTTATACTTCCCCCAGGTGCAATTTGTTGACCATCAAGAGTAACAATCCTATATAGTTGGTAAGTCAATCTAGATAAACTAGATGCTGAATTCAAATTGCTAGCAATAATAATATTGCCTAACAAGAACCTAATCACATTATCATATGCTTCATCATAACTAATAAGATCGCATGCAATACCACAATAACCATCACGATCTTTTAAAATTTCAAGATGTTCAGGTCTTAATCCTTTAGGACGAATGGTCTCCATTGGTAAGAATGTGGCTTTTCCAGCACGATTTGATTTTAAAAAATCAACAGCTTTTTCAGCATCAACATTTTTTTCAACAACAACATTGTGTGTATTTTTACCTAATGCAGTAGCTATAGCTGTTTTATAATCTTGTTCAACCTCAATGAAGTCTTTTACTAGACCATAAATGCCAGTTAATGCAAGTTTATTTTCAATAATAACTCTTGCACCATTATCAACATTTGAATTAGAATTTAATAAATCAACAAGTTGTTTGATTTTAGTTCTTGTTTCAATTAATTTATTAGATTGTTCATTAGTTTGATCGTTTAAGCTGTTTCTTTTTGCTAATAAATTATTAATAATTTCATCATATGCATTAATACTATCTTTTAATTTTGTTATGTTTGTATTAGCATCATCAATGGTAAATTTAGTTGATGAAATAATATTTTTAAAAGCATCAACTTTTTTTGTTAAATTTTCACTTTCCAAATCAATTTGTAACTGCGAGTGTAAAGAAGATTTACGGATTTCAAGTTTGTTGATTTGTTCAATTAACTTATTTAATTCGTTAGATAGTCGTTCAATGTTTTGGTCAGCAGCTTCTTGTTTTTGTTTTTCAAATTTAATTGATTGATCAAGTTCTTTTAAATTTGGTTCAAACTGTTGTAGTTTTTCTTTAGCATCCTCAACATCTTGCTTAACGGTTTTTAATTTTTCAGTGTAATACTTTAAATCTTTAACCATCATAGTTAAATCTAATTCTTTTAAAGTTTTAGATTTTTCTTCATAAATCTTTACTTTTTCAGCTTGTTTTTTTATTTTCTTTAATGTACTTTCAAGCTCAGTATTTATATCAATAATTCGATTTAAATTTTCTTGAGTTTTTTCAAGCTCTTTTGTTGCATCTTCACGTTTTTTGGTATAAATACCAATACCTGCTGCATCTTCAAAAATAGTTCGTCTTTCTTCAGGCTTTGCATCAACAAATCATTGAACTGTACCTTGAGAAATAATTCCTAATGAACCTTTAGATAAACCAGTATCTAAAAAGATATCTTGTATATCTTTTAATCGACATGGTTCATCATTAATATAGTACTCATTATTGCCTTCACCCTTTACAAGTTTTCTTGTAATAGCTACATTTTGTAGTTCAGTATGTAATGCACCATTAGAATTATCAAATTCTAATGTAATTGCGGCAAAACTTGCTGGTTTATGTTCATTAGAACCATGAAAGATAACATCTTCACTAACTTTTGATCGTAAAACTTTATTCGATTTTTCACCCAATACTCATTTTATTGCATCAATGATGTTAGACTTTCCACTACCGTTAGGTCCAACAACTCCTGACATGTTATTTTTAAAATCAATTACTGTTTTAGTGGCGAATGATTTAAAACCATTTATTATTATTTTTTTTAGAAAAATCATAAGAAATTAATGCGTTAGATTTATTATATAAATCTATTTTTGTCCCAAATATTTTTTGTTCCTGCAAATTTTTTACATGCAGCTTTAGCAGCATTTTGTTCAGCTTCTTTTATTTTTGTGCCTGAACCTGTGCCATATTTTATGTTGTTACATCATAATTCAACTTTATAATGATTTGGTTTATTATTAACTACATGGTATTGAATCTCATGTTTATTGTATTTCATCATCATTTCTTGTAGTTTGGTTTTATAATCAAAAACATTATTTAGTTTATGAGTTTTGTAATTACTAATTAGTGTATTAGTAATTACTCTTTTAGCAGTATTGTAGCCTAAATCTAAATAGATGGCTCCCATTAGAGCTTCATAGACATCTTCAAGAATTTTTTCATTAAAATTATTTTTTGAATTAGCTATTGACTTACCAATCTTAATGTATAAATTAAGATTAAGATTTTTAGCAGTGATTACTTCAGATTTAGCTTGAACAATTAAGATTTTATCTTTTGACATTTGTCCAACATCTAATTTAGGATTTTGATTAAATAAATACTCACAAACGACAAAAGAAATTACCTGATCACCTAAAAATTCCAATCGTTCGTAGTCATATGATAAATGTTTATCATTATGATATGAAGCATGCGTAAGTGCTTCGATATACAAAAAATAACTCTTTGGAGTTATTTTTAATTTGTTAAAAAGATTGACTAGTGCTTTATTATTTTCCATTATTAAATTGTTTTTGAATTTTTTCAGTAACCTTATTTTTGATAACCTGATGTAACAAAACTAAAGCTGAATAGAATTGTTGTTCGTCAGCAGATCCATGAGTTTTTACAGCTGGTTTGGTTAAACCAAGTACAATTGCTCCAGCTTTATTTTTATAATCATATGTTTTCTTAATATTCTTTAAAACAAATATTGATGAAATTGCAGCTAATCAATTTCAAGGCTTCTTGAAATTTTTTTTCAATGAAATTGATATTGATTTTAATCCACCTTCTAATGATTTAAGTACAAGATTTCCTGTATATCCATCACAAATAGCAATATCAACAATACCTTGCATCAACTCACGTGGTTCAACAAAACCAACATAATTTAATTCTTTATCATTCAATAGCA
The DNA here is from genome assembly GCA_902800015.1 of uncultured Ureaplasma sp. Classification (GTDB taxonomy): domain Bacteria; phylum Bacillota_I; class Bacilli_A; order Mycoplasmatales; family Mycoplasmoidaceae; genus Malacoplasma_A. The sequence continues at coordinate 57,306 of CADCCU010000002.1, forward strand.
TATCATTAGCTATATGGTGATAATCAAATCCTTTATTAGTTTCTGTACCAATATTGATTACACCAATAGATGGATTAGGAATATTCTCAACATTTTTAAAATAAATATTTGCCATTCTTGCGAAATTGTACAAATCTTGGCCATTACATTCTTTATTAGCACCAGCATCGATAATAACAAAATATTTACCTTTAGTTGTTGTTGGTAAAAATGGCATAAATCCAGCTCGTGCAAGGTTTTCAATTGGTTCTAATAAAAAACGAACAATCGTTACATAACCAGATGTACTTCCTGCAGATAAAACACCATCAGCAACATTATTTTTTACTAATTCTATTGCTTTGTACATACTTGAATCATTCATTCGTAGTGCTTGAATTGGAGTAGTATCCATTTGAATTACATCCTTAGCATAACAAATTTCAAATTCATTTTCTTTAATTAAAGGTTTAATTATTTTGCTATCACCAACAAGAATAATATTAACATCATTGTATTTCTTAACGAATTTTCTTGCAGCTTTAATTGCTTCAGAAATATCGTTTTCAAAACCCATTACATCTAATGCTATTTTCATATTATTTGTTTTTTAAAAAATTTTTTAATATAACTGCCATTTTTTTATCTTCAAGTGCCTTATGAAGAGTAGCTTGTAAATAGCCTTCAGTAGAACCTATATCATAACGTTTACCAGAAAAATTACATGCATATAAGCCTGAAGTTTTAGCTATTGTTTTTAATGCACTGGTTAATTGAATTTCTCCAGACTTATCAGGTTTACATTTTGCTAAAGCATCAAAAATATCAGGGGTTAAGATATATCTTCCTAATGCTGCATAATTGCTTGGAGCCTGATCAACATCAGGTTTTTCAACCATATCTTTAACTTTAAATGTTTTATTTGATATTTTCTTATTTTGTGGTTCAATAATACCGTAAAGTTTAGTTTTTTCTTTTTCAACAAGTTGAACACCTAAAATTGAACATTTGTGTTTGTAATATGCATCAATACATTGCTTGATAGCGGTAGGTTGATTTTTTTGTGTAAAAACAACATCATCACTAAGAATAACAGCAAAAGGTTCATTATTAACAATTTGTTTAACATAACTTATTGCATCGCCCAAACCTTTAGCATGTTTTTGACGAATAAAAACTACATTAGTCATATTTGAAATACTTGATACCATTTTGTATAGTTCAACTTTATTTTTTTGCTTCAAAACAGTTTCTAATTCAAAAGAATGATCAAAATAATCAATAATTGAGTTCTTTTGTGAAGAAACAACAATAATTATTTCCTTAATGCCAGAATCAATGGCTTCTTTAACTAGATAATGAATTGTTGGAACATTCAAAATTGGAATCATTTCTTTAGCTAGTGATTTAGTAGCTGGAAGAAATCTTGTACCATATCCAGCAGCAGGAATTACTAGTTTTGTAATTTTTTTGATTGACATAACTGTTATTAATTATATATAAACTATTGTTTTTTATTAGTTAGTAACTTTTTTAAATATTGAGCAGTATACGAGATATCACAATAATTTAATAGTTGTTCAGGTGTTCCAGTTGCTATAACTTGGCCTCCAGAATCACCACCATCTCTACCAAGGTCAATAATATAATCAGCGCACTTAATTAAATCTAAATTATGCTCAATAACAATTAATGTTGTTCCAGCATCAACAATACGGTTAAGAATATTAATTAATTTCTTAATATCATCAGTATGTAGACCAGTAGTTGGTTCGTCAAGAATTAAAATTGTCTTACTTGTACTATTCTTTTGTAGAAATTTTGCAAGTTTAATTCGTTGTGCTTCACCACCAGATAAAGTGTTAGAATTTGCACCTAGTTTTAAATATCCTAAACCTACATCATTTAATAAACTTATTTTATGATGAATGTTTGGAATATTTTTAAAAAACTCTAATGCTTCATTAACGCTCATTTCTAGAACGTCATAAATTGATTTACCTTTATATTTAATGCTTAAAGTTTCATCATTATATTTTTTACCATGACATTCATCACACTTAACATAAACATCAGGCAAGAATTGCATAGCAATTCTAATCACACCATCACCTTGACATTTTTCACAACGACCACCTGGAATATTAAAAGAGAATCTTCCTTTTTTATATCCGCGAGCTTTAGCTTCAGGAACCAAGGCGAACAATTCACGAATGTCATCAAATACACCAATATAGGTTGCTGGATTGCTTCTTGGTGTTCGACCAATTGGTTCTTGAGTAACAATGATTAATTTATCAATATCTTGAATACCTGTGATTGATTTAATTTTTCCAGCTTTAGTAAATGGATTGAACAAATACTTTTGAATGTTAGTAGCTAATGTATCCAATACAAGTGTAGATTTTCCACTACCACTTACACCTGTAACACAGATAAATTTTCCAAGAGGGAAATTTACAGTGATATTTTTTAGATTGTTCTCTTGGGCACCTTTTATAGTTATTTTTTGACCATTACCACTTCGTCGAGTTTTAGGAATAGGAATAAATAATTCACCAGAAAGGTATTTTCCGGTAATTGAGTCTTTAGATTGCATAATTTCTTTAGGTGTACCACTTGCAACAACGCTACCACCGTTAATTCCTGCTCCTGGACCAATATCAACAATGTAATCTGCTTGTAACATAGTTTCTTCATCATGTTCAACGATGATGATGGTGTTACCAAGATCACGCATCTTTTTTAAAGTTGTGATTAACATATCATTATCTTTTTGGTGCAAACCAATTGAAGGCTCATCAAGAACATAAAGCACACCTGTTAAATTGCTACCAATTTGAGTAGCTAATCTTATTCGCTGTGCTTCACCGCCTGATAAAGTATTAGCATTTCTTGATAATGTCAAATATCCCAAACCTACATTTTGTAAAAAAGTTAAACGATTAATAATTTCTTTAAGGGCTAGTTGAGCAATTTGTGCTTTTTGATCATTTAATTTTAACTCTAAAAAGAAATTTAATAAGTCATCAATTGACATATCAGTTAAATCAATGATACTTTTGCCATTAATTTTTACACATAATGCTTGTGGTGATAATCTTTTTCCACCACAAACTTTACATACTTTTTCAGACATGAACTTTCCATAGAAAGTTCGTGCCATTTCACTAGTAGTTTCAAAATAAAGTCTTTTAACATGATTTAAAACACCTTCAAAGTATTCATAACTTTCACGTTTCAAACCATTAGCTGAAGTTACATTAATATGAAAAGGTTCATCTGATCCATATAGAATATAATCAAGTTGTTTTCGTGTTAGTTTGTTAATTGGTGTATTGATATTGATCTTGTAATGTTTTAACATGCATTCAAATATTTGTCATTCAATATTTGTTGTGCCTGCAGTATTTTTATAGTATTCAATGCCTCCATCAATAATTGATAATTCAGGATGAGGGATCATTTTATGTTCATCGCCTTCAAATGTAATACCTAAACCACGACAATTAGGACAAGCTCCAATTGGTGAATTAAATGAAAATAATCTAGGTTCCATTTCAGGAATTGAGAAACCACATTTTTTGCATGCGTGTGCTTCAGAATATTCAAATTCTTGATCATTGACAAGAACAATAACTTCATGAGTTGGTGAATTCTTTAATGCACTTTCCACTGCATCATTAATTCTTGACCTTGTATCTTTATCATCATGGCCAACAATTCGGTCGATGATGATATCAATGTTATGAAAATTATTTTTATTTAAATCAAACTCTTCGTCTAAAGAATAAATTTTATTATCTATTCTTAAGCGTAAGAAACCTAAGCTTCTTAATTTATCTAATTCTTTTTTAAATGTGCCTTTTTGTTTTCTTACGTATTTAGCAATAATTTGGATTTTATCGTTCTCTTTAAAATTTTCAAAAATTTTATCAACAATTTGTTTAATGGTTAAAGTTTCAATTTTACCATGACCATTAGGACAGTATGGATCACCAATACGTGCAAATAATACTCTTAAAAAATCATAAATTTCTGTTACTGTTCCTACAGTTGATCTTGGGTTATGCGATGTCGATTTTTGACTTATTGCTATTGCTGGGGATAAACCCTCAATTGTATCAACATTAGGTTTTTCATTTCCACCTAAAAATTGACGTGAGTATGTAGATAATGATTCTAAATATCTACGTTGACCTTCAGCGTAAATCGTGTCAAAAGCTAGAGATGATTTTCCACTACCACTAACGCCTGTAATAACAACAAGTTTATTTTTTGGAATCTCAACATTGATGTTTTTAAGATTATTCTCTCTTGCACCTTTTATTATCAATTTTTCCATAACAAAATATTATTATCTTTTTGTCTTTTTATTTATCAAATTAATAAGTTTCTTTTCATCACCAACAATTAAATGTGTTTGAAATGATGCAGATCTACTTATTAAATTACTAAAAATATCAATAATATTTTTTGGTAAAAATATATTTTGTGTGGTAAATTGTGCATCAAATAAATTTTTGTTATCAATTAAATATTGAATGTTCAAGTAGTGATTTTTTGAAAATGCATTTCAAATGGTTTTATCAAAAGAATTTAAAACAAAGTAATATGTTTTGGTGTTATCAATTTGGTAATTAAGATCTTCTAAAACTTTATAATAAGCATTAATCGGTAAAGATTCTATACTAGATACACTAAACGTATTGTTTTCAATAGGTGAGATATAAAAGTCTAAGTCATCTTCTAATAACTTAATTTTTTTGTATTTTTCAATTAAGATGTTTATATCGGTATCATAAAAAACAAAATTTAAAAATTCATTTTCATATATGAAGTGTTGATAAGTTAAATAATTTTGAATTAATAAAATGTCAGTAATAAATGCACTTTTTAATCTTACAAACTTTTTGATATCTTCAGAATAACAATAAGATTTAGTTTTAGAACTTGAAACAATTAAAAGTGATTTTAACATTGCTTCATGAATTAAAAAAGATTTAGCAGTATAAGTAAGTGGAAGTGAAAATAAAATGCTTTTATTAGCAATGCTATATAAACATGAACCGTTACTACTAATGATATATCCGGTTTTTAATTTTAAAGATTTTTCAAAAAGTTTTAGTACGATGTTTAAACTAAATTTTGTTAAAAATACATAAACAACATCATTTTGATGTTTCACTAATAAATCACGATTTTTTTTAGACAGAAAAGATGAAGTAATTTCATCATTTTGTGGGTCAATATTAAAAATAAAAATTCTTTTTTTAGTTTTTGATGACTTACTTACGCTTTTTTGTTTTTTATTATCGGTCTGTTTTTGTTTCATTTTACTTCATCAGATTTATTTGTTTCTTTAAAAGTTCAATAAATTTCTTTAAAGAAATATTAACTTCATTAGTCTTACCATATTGACGATAGGTTACAGAATTGTTTTTTGCTTCTTTTTCACCAATAACAACTTGATAAGGAATTTTTCTAATCTGTGCTTCTCTGATCTTTTTTGATAGGCGCTCATTACTATAGTCAACTTTTGCTCGAATATCATTATTTAACAAAGTTAATTGCATATCATGAGTAATATCTTCATATTTTTCATTAACAGGGATTAGCATAACTTGAACAGGTGATAATCATAATGGTAATACACCCTTAGTTTGTTCTAATAAGATAGATAAATAACGTTCAAAAGTACCGATGATTCCTGCATGAATAAATACTGGTGTTGCTTTTTTACCATTCTTGTCAATATATTCAAGTTTAAATCTATTAGGTAATAGGAAATCCAATTGAATTGTTGAAACAGTAATAACATGACCTAAAACTGTTTTTATTTGCATATCAATTTTTGGACCATAGAAAGCAGCTTCACCAATTACTTCCTTGTAAGGAACTTTTAATGTTTTTAATGCTTTCCTTAATTGATCTTCTGCACTATTTCACATTTTGTCATCATCAAAAAACTTTTCTTTATTTTTTGGATCACGCAATGATAATTCTACTGAATAGATTGAAGTGCCTAATGTTTTATGTGCCTCGTTAATGATGTTGTAAATCTTTTTAATTTCTTCATTTATTTGACTTGACATTAAGATAGTGTGTGTGTCAACAAGTTGCATTTGTCTTACACGTTCTAGACCAGTTAATGCACCACTAGCTTCATAACGATGTTGGATACCAAATTCAGCAATTCTAAATGGTAATTCACGATATGAATGTGGTTTTTGTTGATATGTTACTATGTGGTGTGGGCAATTCATAGGTTTTAACACATATTCTTCATTATCAACTTTTAATTCTGTGAACATATTTTCACGATAATGGTCTCAGTGTCCTGAAATTTTATATAGTTCAGTTGTTCCTAAAACAGGTGTCTGAACAAATTTATATTCGTTTCTTTGCAATAATTTACGACAATAATCTTCGATTTGAAACTTAATATTAGTTCCATTTTCAAGCCAAATAGGTAATCCTTGACCGATTCTTTCATCAAAACAAAATAATTCAAGATCGGCTCCTATTTTACGATGATCTCTTTCATTCTTTTCAGCTAAGAATGCTTTGTATTCATCATAATCCTTTTTGCTGTATCTAGCCCAGCCTTCAATAGCTGTAAGTTGTTCACTATTAGAATCATTATTAAAATATTGGCCTGAAACATTTATCAATTCAATAAATTCAGATTTTGGAAATTTGTGTAAACCTAAATTATCACAAACATCTACAAAATCATTACCAAGTTTAATAATGGAAATTTTTGTGTTCTTTGTATTGTTAATTTCATATTGCTTGTAAGGATTATTTGCAAATAATTCTAATGCTTGTTTTTTAGAAACAGTTTCAAACTTTATTATTAAATTGCGATCAATGTTTTTTTGAATAAACTTTTTAATTTTATTAAAATCATTAGTAGATAATTTTACATTGTTTGGTAATTTAAAACTATATCTGAAGCCATTTTCAGTTAAAGATTTTTCGCCTAGTTTAGAATCAGGATATATATCTTTAATTGATTTTGCTACAAGTTCACTAGCTAAGATATTTAAATTATTAATCTCTTTTTGTGTCATATTTTACTCCATAATATTAATTTACTTTGTTTGGTTTTCTTGTTGAATTTGGTCATCAACTTTAATAATTTTGTTTACTAAAATTCTCGTGTATAAGTCTTTATTTTTAGACATTTTTGTGCGTAATTCACCTTCGATAATTATATGAGCGTTTTGGTCTTTTTCCACAATTTCAGCTAGTTGCTTAGATAAAGGTGACATTGCATAGATAGAAAAGTAATCAACTCATTTATAGTTAATCATTTTTCGCTCTTGCTTAATCTTAGCAAAGTAAATGTATTGGTTAGTTTTACTATATGATCCATTTACAATATTGCCTTCAAGTGTTACCTTGTTAATTATTTTATTCATAATATCTTTATTATTATAATATATTATAATATTAACATTATGTTGGTTGATTTAAAAGTTATTAAATTATCAAAAGTTGACAAACAAAAACTTGCATTTTCTATTAAGCGCAAACACAATTTTAAATCAATTACATATTTTTTGGCATGAGCTGGCTTTTTACTTGGTTTAGTAACTTGTGCAATTGAAATATCAAATACTCTTCTTCCTGAGTACAGATTGTTATCAGTTTATGATGATGTTGGTTACAAATTATTTTTTGAATTTTTTGCATTTTTTACACAACAATCAAATATTATTGTAATCATAACTTATTTCTTGTTTCTAACATTATATAAAACAAGAATCTTTAATAACAGAAATATTGTTTTAGCGGCTGGTATTTATATTAATTTGACAATGTTCACTTACTGAATTATTATGATGTCACAATGAGTTCTACATCAGTTAGACACATATGTTTGGTGATCAGTTTTTGCTAGCCTTTCATTTCATTTATTTTGTCCAGTAATCTATGATTTCTTTCTTTTTACAAATGTAAACTATCCATATAAAAAGATTAAAAATCCATTGAATCGTTTACACTCATCATCATTTATTCCTATTTTATTAATTTACCCACTTCTTTATATGCTATTCGCCATAATAATTAATTTTATTAAATTACCACCAGAAATATTTAGAACTGACATTAAAAACATTAGTGGCGAATTAATCTACAATGATTTAGCTAATAATCATCCTTTCGCATCAATTTATAATGCAATAACTTGTTTTAATTCTAGATGTTGAATTATTCATATAGGTCTTGGTGACAACCCAAATGAAGCTTGTTTTGATAATACTTCAAGTGGAAATATCTTTTATATCTTGGTTTCTATGCCAATAGCTTTAATATTTATGCTTAACATCATATGAATTGTCTCAATTAATAATCATTACACAACTCCAAAATCAATGATGCTTTCAGTTATTAAAGAATGAAAATTAAATGAGATTCAAAATGCAAATATTTATTCTAAATACTTAAATGATTTTAGTGAAGAATTAAAAAATAATTCTCAATACAAAAAGAATAAGAAATATGCAAAAAAATAATACAATGCATAAAATTCAAGATTTATTACAAACATTGAAAATATATATCAATGCTGATGGTGGTGATGTTGAATTTGTTAAGTATAAAAACAATGTTTTAACATTAAAAATAATTGGTAAATGTGCAACATGTCCTTTCCAGTCTCATACATTTGATGAAGGTCTTAAGTATGCTTTAATGCAGGAGATTAAAGAAATTAAAGACGTTAAATTTATTTCCTAACCTTTAAAGATAAAAGTAACTGCTGTGTAATGACAACAGTTACTTTTTATTTAACAAATTAATTTAACAAATTAAAAGAATTTATGAGCAATTTTGCTAGCTTTTAGATCAGCTTTAAATTGTTTTGTTGATTTTTCATCTAAGAAAATAGCAAACAATGAGTATTTACCAGGTTTTGTGTTTGGGGTAATTTGTTTTTCTGATAAAATGCAGTAAGCAGTACCATTATTTTTAGCTGTAATTTCAAAGAATTTTTTAACACGGTTAGTATCTTTTAATTCAATTTCAAATTTAACTTTTCTATTCAATAATTCTAAACCTTTAGAAAGAGTTATAGAGAATTTTGCTGTATCGATGTTACCACCTGATACTAGTAAAGCAATGTTTGAACCTTTTTTAACTTTAATTTTTCCACTAGCAATTGCAGCAGTTGGCATAGCACCAGCACCTTCAGCAACAATCTTACCAGCATCACTTAATAATGTAATTGCGGTTGCAATTTCATCTTCAGTAACAGTAATAATTTGATCAACTAATTTTTTAACGATTTCAAATGTGATGTTTCCAGGTGTTTTAACAGCACAACCATCAGCTAATGTTGGCATACCAGTTGCATAGCTAACAATTTTTCCTTTTTCTTTAGACATTTTCATAGCTGGGAAGTTTTCAGCTTGAACACCAATAATTTTAATGTTTGGGTTAATTGTTTTTGCACAAATAGCAATACCAGAAATTAATCCACCACCGCCAATTGGAACAATAAATGTGTCGATTTTAGGGTTTTGTTCCAAAACTTCTAATGCAATAGTTGCTTGTCCAGCAATAACTTTTACATCATCATATGGAGGAATTTCAACTAATCCTCTTTCTTTAGCAAGTTTTTTACTTAATTCATATGCTGCTTGAAATGAAGGCTCTTTAGCAAGAATTACATTTCCACCAAAACTTTTAGTTGCACTGATTTTTGCAAGTGGTGCATTAGACGGCATACAGATGTATGACTTAATGCCTAATTTTGTTGCGGTAGCTGCTGTACCTTGAGCATGGTTACCAGCAGAAGCACAAATAACACCTTTTTTTCTTTGTTCTGGTGATAAAGACATTATTTTATTACATGCACCTCTAATTTTGAATGATTTTACAATTTGCAAAATTTCAATTACATGGTAAATATTTGCATTATATTTCTTTGATAAAAAATTACAATATTTTAACCTTGCTGGGTACACTAATTCAGATTCACGTAGATTGTTTTCAGCTTGAACGATATCTGAAAAATTAATTGGTAGAGATATTGTTTTTTTCATATTTGTTGTCATTTTTTCTCCTTTTAAAATTATTTATTATTATACCACATTGGGCATAAATGGCATAAATAAAAAATGTAACTATTATAGTTACATTATTTTATGGTGGTCTGTGAGGGGATCGAACCCGCGACCCGATGATTAAGAGTCATCTGCTCTACCAAGCTGAGCTAACAGACCATAATATGTGGTATTATTATACCAATATTGCTAAAGTATATGTAGTGATTGAACTCTAAAATATTTTGTTATAGAAATATCATTGTTACATGTAAATTTTAATTGAAAGTCTCAAGGTGTTGATGTGTTTCAATCGTCAATTGTAGGAGTATCTGCACTACAAGTGAAATATGCAGTATTATATTCTTCACTATCATCAACATTTACTTTAATAAATTTAATGTCGCTTGTATTAAGTGGTTCAATTTTAACATTAATTGCATCATTAACAAATTCAGGATTTGTTTTTATATATGTACTTCATATCAAGCCATATTCATTATCATCTTTTAAATATTCATCGTTTTTAATAATTGTTGTTGATCCACTTAGTTTTCAAAATAATTCTGTTGGTAATATATATGGATGTTCTTCTGTACCATTACATCCATCAATTTTATCTTTTCAACTTGGATCATATTCTTCAAAATTCAAATGATTTTTAATAAAATCATCATAGTTTACTGTAGGTTCAATATCAATGATTTCATTAGTTTTTACTGGATTATTATTTTCACAAAACATATTAGTTAATAATGATGATGCACTATTAATTTGTTCTTCATTAAATGAGTCATCAAAACCGATTTTTGCAATTATTTTTTGAAATAAAATAAAACCATTGTTATTCACTGATAATTTATTTCAATTTCAATCTTTAAATCAATAATTAGTTAACTTAATATCTGAAGGATCTTCATAAATATTAGTACCTGATTTATTTTGAAATAAAAATAAAAATTTATAAATTTGTCGGTATCGATCTAAACTAATATTATATGAATCCATGTTTTTTGATAAGATTTGAATCATAACATCAGTATTGTATGTTGAACTAGCTATATCATTAACATAACTTGAAATTTCTTCATTATATGTCTTATTAGTATTGGTAAACTTAGTATCTAAAAATAAAGAAAAATTATCTAATGGATTTTTAAGATGGTCAACATTTTCTTTTGTAATTGTCATTTCTTCTACAGATTTTTGGAAATTACTAATATCTTTGATTTTATCAAATAATGCTTTCATAAGGTTTTTGCCTTCATTGTCTTTAAGTAATAATAAATTAGCTATACCAAGTAAAGAGTTCATATTTGTATATGTGCCACTTATGTATTTAGCTGATAATGTTGAATTAAATGATTGACAAAAATTATTTAATTTTGCAGTATTACTACGACATGTAGTAGCAAAACAAATTTCTGTTGTGCATGTAGTTACTGGTAAGATTGTCGTGCCTAATATTAAACCACCAAAAATATGAGAGCAGGCTATTTTTCCACTAATCACATTCTTTCTGCTAACTCTTTTCAATTTTGATTTTGACACTTTAGCGTAATATTTACCAATTTTTAACGCTTTCTTTGCTCATGTATAGTAGTTTATTAATAGAATGATAATTCCGCTTAATACCGCAATAAAGAAAAACATGATGGAAGCAATAGGTGCAACAATAATTCTTATTTCATCAATAGTTAACATAGAATAATCAATTTTAAACATATTTAATATGTTTACATAGAATGCATCAGGTAAATTGTTTGCTAAACAAGCTGATAATATCCAACCAATGCAATAAAAAGCAAAAATACCAACGCCTCAATACAAAGACTTTTTAATTCCACCAAAAAATCCAGTTATTAGCGGTATTATTAACAATAGAGAAAATACTAATAGTGGTACTCATTCAAGACTAATTCTTCATTCCATAATATTTTTATAATATAAAATTAATATCTTTTCATCTCGCGTTTCAAATCACGCTCTTTAATTGTTTCACGTTTGTCATGAGCGTTTTTAGCTTTGCACAAGGCTATTTCAATCTTAATCTTGTTATTCTTTATGTAAACAAGATTGGGGAGACAAGCTAAACGTTCTTTTTTAATTTGTTGTTGTAGTTTAATAATTTGGTTTTTATTTAATAATAGCTTTCTTGTTCGATCAGGAATTATTGTTACATTAGTAGCTTCATTGTAAGGCGCTACATACATATTTAAGATGAATGCTTCATTATGTTTAAAAACAATGAAAGCTTGATCAATATTAGCATTTGCTTTAACAATTGATTTAACTTCATATCCTTTTAATGAAATTCCTGTCTCAATTTTTTCAATGATCCGGTGATTTAAATTAATTTTTTTATTTTTAAATAAAACATACATACTATCTATTACCCAAATGTTCAACTAATTCAAAATTAATTTTCCTTGTTAATTTATCAGCTGTAATAACCTTAACTTTAACTTTAGTGCCTAAACAAAATCTTAAGCCTTTTGTTTTACCTATAAGTTCATTTGTCTTTTCATTATACACATAGAAATCATTTTTTAAATTTTCTAATTTAATTAATCCTTCTATTGTGTTATCTAGTTCTACAAATACACCAAATGAACTTACACTTGAAACAAAACCAATAAATTCTTCACCAATATGTTTAGTCATGTATTCAGCAAATTTCATAGCATTAACACTGCGTTCACATTGGATAGCAATTAATTCATTTTTTGATGATAATTCAGTAATTTCTTTTAAATGACTTGCAAGTTCACTTCGTTGAACATCATTATAATGTTCGCGATCAAATATATACATTCAGAAAAGTCTTGCAACAATTAGATCAGGATATCTTCTAATTGGTGATGTAAAATGTGTATAATTTTGTAATGCTAAACCAAAGTGACCAATATTATTGGTATCATATTTAGCCTTAGCTAAGCACCTTAAAATAATTACACTTATTAGATCAAGATTAGGATTATCTTTATTGTTTTCAAATCAATTGCTTATATCTTTAGGTTTAATATCTTTTAAGTTATTAGGAATCTTAAAATTCAATCGCCTAATGTCAGGAATCATGCTTTTAATTTTTTCTTCATTTGGTTTATCATGTACCCGATAAATAAAAGGAATTTTATGATCATATGCAAATAATGTTACACACTCATTTGCTTGTAACATGAAATTTTCAATCATGTTTTGAGCTAAGCCTGTCTCATGTAATTTTATTTGAATTGGAAAACCAGTTTCATCTAAAAGAATTTCTGGTTCAGGAATTGCAAAATTAATATATCCTCTTGCAAATCTAGCTTTATTAAGTATATTATGAAGTTCTTTAGCATGCAATAACATTTGTTTAATTTCATGGTGTTCATTTTTAAAATCTGTTTTATTATCAAAAAAATCATTAACCTCACCATAGTTAAATCTTCTTCAACTTTTAATATATGATGGGTATACATCATACTTAATGACTTTACCTTCATTATTTATAATCATTTCACAAGTCATGGTTAGTCGTACTACATCGTAGTTTAATGAACAAATATCATCTGACAAGATGTGCGGTAACATTGGAATAACACGATCAGCTAAATAAATTGAACAACCACGCTTCATTGCAGTTTTATCTAGTTCTGACTGGTAATTAACATAGTGAGCAACATCAGCGATACATACATACAACTTGTATGTATTATTTTGTTTAATAACACAAATAGCATCATCAAAGTCTTTTGACGTTTTTGGGTCGATAGTTACAATTGGTAAGTTTGTTAAATCGCGACGAATTTGTTTTTGTTTGTCATCTAAATTTACTTTTAGTTTACGACATGAGTCTAATAAATCATCACTAAAGTCTGGTTCAACACCATTATCAAGAACTATTGATAAAATATCAATACCAACATCTGATTTATGACCAATAATTTTAGCAACATGACCATATGCATTTTCTTTTTCATATTTTTTAATTTTTACTAAAATTTTTTGGTCATTAACCAAACCTTCAATATCATCAAGAATGATGTTATAGTACATGTGAGTATCATCAGGAGTAGCACTATATTTACCGTCTTTTATATTGAAAACACAAACATAAAAATCTTTTTCATGTTGAATTATTTCAGTTACAACAGCATCGATTAGAACGCTATCTTGTCTAGGATTTTTCACTACTTGAAACTTCACACGATCATTATTAAGTGCACCATTTAAATTAATACGATGAACAAAATATTTTGCCTTTTGTTCATTACATAAAGTAATAAACCCAAAACGGTTGTGATTAATTCTAATTACACCCTCATATGTTTTAGATGTATCAACTTCACCAGTGACATAACCTATTACTAACTTCTTAGAAACTTTTAATTCCTTGATTAAACCATTATCAATCATTTTATTGATTATTTTGTCATATAAATCATTAGGAATAAAAGATTGATGTTTATTAGCATCAATAACTTTTTTTAAAAGAATACTTCTTGGTATAGGTCGAGTTTCATCACCAATTACCAAGAGAATTAATTTTTCTAAATCTAAATTTGTAATAAACTTTTTCATTTATTACTTATGTAAAATTTTATAAACGATACAAATAACAGCCATTGTAAAGATTAAGACAAACATTACCATTTGGAGAATTTTAAAAAAACCACGATCTTTTGTTTTTTTGAATAATTCTAAATCTTGTCCAGCCATAGCACTTAAACCAGATGTAGAACCAGTAGGAGATAATAGCAAACCAATGATGGTTGCAATTGCTCCGATTATCAATAATATGATTGTTCCTCAATCCATAATGTGATATATTATATACTATTCTTTAATTAATGCAACCCCACGGCTTGTGCCGATACGATTAGCACCTGCTTTAATCATTTTAACCATATCTTCATGTATTTTTACACCACCAGAAGCTTTGATTAATAGAGAATTTTTTACAGTTCTCTTTAACAATTTAATATCAGCAACTGTAGCGCCTCCAGTTGAAAAACCAGTAGATGTTTTTACAAAATCAGCCTTAGCTTGTTTAATGCATTTACATAAAGCAACTTTTTCTTTATCATTTAGTAAGCAAGTTTCGATAATAACTTTTAATGTTTTTTTACCACATGCTTTTTTAATAGCTGCAATTTCATTAGTTACATATTTGTAATTGCCTTCTTTTACTTTACCAATATTAACTACCATATCAAGTTCTTGAGCACCATTTTTAATAGCATCTTTTGCTTCAAGAACTTTAATAGCAGTTGTATTAGCACCTAAAGGAAAACCAATAACAACACATGTTTTGACTTTTGAACCTTTTAATTCTTTGTTAACCAACTTAACAAAGCATGGGTTAACACATACAGAAGCAAAGTTATACTTACGTGATTCTTTACATAAAGCTTTAATTTGTGCCTCAGTAGCTTGTGGAGCTAATAAAGTGTTATCAATATATTTTGCATAATTAATTGAACTCATATATACCTCATTTCATACTATTATAAATTTATTGCTACTTCTAAAGCTAATTTTGTCATAGTTTTAAAAGAAGTTTGACGTTCATAAGGATTCATTGATTTTTTGGTGATTAAACTATCACTGCAAGTCAAAAGAGTTAGGCCTTGTTTTTTTAATTTAATTGCATTAGCATATAAACCAAAAGCTTCACATTCAAGTGATTCAGCATTTCCTGATATCTTTTTTAGTTGAGCAATATTATATTTTGAATAAAAAGCATCTTCACTAAATACTCTTATTTGTTTGCAATTAATTTTATTTTTCTTAGCAATTTTTAATGTTAAATCTAAAATGCTTTTAGTTGGTTTTAAAATTTTATTAATAGCTTTAACACCAATATCATTTGCATATGGACTATTACTATATGCTTCAGTTGCTACACCAACATCACCAACATTAAAGTCTTTACTAATTGATCCAGTTGAACCAACACGAATGATGCATTTTACATCATAAAATTTATATAACTCATGTGAATAAATACCAATACTTGGAATTCCCATGCCACTTCCAAAAACTGTTACTTTTTTATTCTTATAATATCCAGTAAAGCCTAACATTCCTCTAACTTGGTTAACAAGTTTTACTTTTCTTAAAAATGTTTCAGCAATTCATTTAGCTCTTAATGGGTCACCAGGCATTAAAACTACATCAGAAATTTCACCTTTTAATTGAATATGTACGCTCATATTATTCTCCAATATTTTAATTTTTATATAAAATGATTATATTATTTTATAATGTAATATATGAAATATAACACACTAATAAAAATCAATGTTGTAATTGAGATTCCTAAAAATTCAAACGTTAAATATGAATATAATCGTACTAATGGTCAAATAAGCGTTGACCGTATCTTATATGGTCCTAGTGTTTACCCTGAAAATTATGGTTTTATTCGTGATGCATTAGATTGAGATGGTGATGAACTAGATGTTCTAGTAATTGCTGATCAATCATTTATGCCTGGAATTGAAGTACCTACAAGAATTCTAGGCGCAATGACCATGGTTGATTCGGGTGAATCAGATACCAAATTAATTGGTGTAATTGATTGCGACCCTCGTTTTAAAGATTATAATTCTTTAGATGATTTACCTAAACATAAGCTTCATGTAATTCGTGATTTTTTTGAAACATATAAAAGATTACAAAAGAAAGATGTTAAGGTTGGTGATTTTAAAGATGCTGAATGAGCAGTTAAAGAGCTTGAAGAATGTAGACAATTAATGTCTAAATATGGTAAAATGCCAAAAGAAGATTTTTTGGCTAAAATGAAAAAAGAACATCCAGAAAAATATTGTTAATTTATGAAATAACTAAGTGAAGCATTTGCTTCACTTTTTATTTCTAATTAATTTTTACATTTACTAGGTCATCTGATAAATTTAATTTCTTTGAAATTTTAATAATTTTTATCAATATTTCATATCAATAAGTTTTTTCAAAAGGTGAAAATTCGTATCTTTTCTCACATTGATCTTTTGTATAAGACAACAATTCATTAAATAATGTTTTATTTTCTTTTAATGACTTCATATTAATTCCAGCATCATCAATAATAATTGATAATATTTTCTTAAAGTCATCGGTGTGGGCATGATATTTTAATCGATTTCTTAACATTCTTATTGTGTACTCTAATAGATATGATAAGGTAACTTCAATGTTTTCATTATTAATCATGCTGTAATAAGATATTAATGCAAAGCTGTCTTCGGGAATGCTTATATTGATATTTCTTTGATAAGTTCCTTTGACATTAGTTAATTTATTTTTATTTGTCATAAAATTCCTTTCAATATTCGATTTTATTCGTAAGAATAAATAATAAGTCTTAAAAAATTTTGAAATTTTTTAGCAAAAATTACAAAAAATTTGGATTTTTTTTATTTTTTTGCATTTTTTTGTTTTTTGTGTATAATAAGTGTAATAAAGTGGAGGAAAGTGGTGAATGTTACTAGGTACATATAATCATTCGTTAGATAGTAAAAAACGTCTAATTATCCCTTCAAAAATAGCTGCTAAACTTGATAAAGAAGTAGTAGTAAGTAAGGGATTCGATGGTTGTTTAGAACTAAGAACAGAAGCTGAATTTGAGAAATATTCTCAAAAACTTTTACAACTTTCCCAAAATAAGAAAGAATCACGTATTCTTATTCGTCAACTATTAGCTAATGCTGCAAACTTATCAATTGATAGTGCTAATAGAATCCTAATACCTAATGTATTGTTAAATGAAACCAAAATCAAAACTCAAGTAACCATTATAGGTTTAGGTGACAAATTAGAAATTTGAGATACTGATTCATACAACAAATTCAAAGAATTAACTGACAATACATATGAAGATATAGCTGAAAGAATCGATGATAAAAATGACAACCATTAAACATGTGCCAGTATTATTAAATGAATGCATTAAGATGTTAGATATAAATCCTAATGGTATTTATGTTGATGCTACCGCTGGTATGGGTGGTCATGCTGCAGCAATTTTATCAAAGCTTAATCACGGCAAACTTATTTGTTTTGATCGTGATGGTTTTGCAATTGAAACATTAAAAAATAAATTTGCTAATAATAGTAATGTAAGAGTAATTAAATCAAACTTTGCTGATATTGCTAATAAACTTAAAAAAATTTCTATTAAATATGTTGATGGCATTTTAGCTGACCTAGGTGTATCTTCACCAATGTTTGATAATGCATCACGTGGTTTTAGTTATAAACTAGGCGCTAAGTTAGATATGCGTATGGATCAAGAACAAAAACTTGATGCATGATTTGTTGTCAATAAATATTCATATGAAAGACTTACTACTTTGTTTAGTAAATATGGTGAAGCAACAGAAGCAAAAAAAGTTGCTAGAGCTATTTGTAAATATCGCGATAATAAAACAATTAACACAACTAGTGAACTAGTTGACATTATTAAGGACGCTATTTCATATAAGAATATTTATAAGAAAAAACATCCAGCGCGCATATACTTTCAAGCATTAAGAATTGAAGTTAATGACGAACTGAATGAATTAGAAAAATTCATTAATGCTGCTAGTCAACTATTATCTTTTAAAGGAAAAATGGCTATTATTTCTTATCATTCTTTAGAAGATAGAATCATTAAGAACGAATTTAATAGATTAACATCAACAACAATTCCTGTAGAAGTGCCAATTATTGATGAAAAAATCAACTATTGTTTGATTAACAAACATCCAATTATTCCTAGTGAACAAGAACTTGCTATTAATAATCGTGCACGTTCTGCAAAACTACGTGGAATTATATGCGTTGATACAACAAGAGGTGAAACTCATGTATAGTTTAAAAAATGTTTTCGGAATAATATCATTTGAAACTAAATATATTAAGATCACCGTTGCAGAGATTTCTAAAAATGAAACTCATTGTTTATACTTTAAAAAAGTAACATATCCAGGTTGTGATATTAATTTTAAACTAAATGATTTTAATGGTACAAAAGCTATTTTAACTAACGAGTTAATAAAGGTTGATTCATTTATTGGTATTAAAGTAAAACGTTATGTTTTAAACATCCCTAATTTACCAATTAATATGACAAGCCAAACTATCTCTAATGATAATTTTAAATCAGAAGAAGATATTTATAGATATATTGATACCCACCCTTATTATCCAGGCACAATATGTATTAAAAAACAAATTCTTGGTTATGTTGTGAATAACCAATTAATAAAACGAATGCCAAATCAAACTGATTTTTCAGTTAAATGTTTAAACTGTTTTATCAATAAAAATTTTATCGAGGAATATGAAAATTTATTCAATAAATTGTTCATTAGAATTATTGATTTTTATATTAATGCTTTTGAATATAAAGATACATTTTCAGCAAATGCAAGTAATGCATTGTTAATTGATATCTATGAAAAACAATGCAATCTTATCGAATATAATAAAGAACACGAAATTGTTTATGCACAAACAATTAATTTAGGAACAGATTGATTCTTAAATCAATTAGTTAATAAATTAGAAATAGATCCTATTAGAAATGTTGAACAACTAATTCAAAGTATAAAATATACTGCTAGTTGTACTGAAAATCCCGTAGTTGCAAATTACTTTAAAGATAAATATCTAAGAACAAAACAATTAAAATTAGAAGAATTCAAGAAAATTTGTTTATCAACTGTTATTAAGCAAATTAATAAATTGGATGCATATTTAATTGATAAACAATTTGATGAAATTAAAATTCAATGCAACAACAAATTTAATGAAATATATTCATTAGCTTGTGATTTAGGATATTTAAAAATTAAAAATGTAAATATAGAAATTGACAACGAAACTATCCTAGGTATTGAAGATGAATATATTAGTAATTTAGTGCATATTTTAAAAGATTTAAACCAACGCTACGAGTTAACTAAAGATATGAAATTAACAAGTATTGACCCATTCTTCTCCGAGGATATAAGTCGGAGTCAATTCCACAAGAATATAATGATCAAACTAGGAATTCAAAGTACAAAAATGTGAGCAAAATTAGGAGATGGAGGCGAATAATATGGCAATAATAGATGAAATAATCAGTCACAAAGAAGAACAAAGAAAAAACAATAATATCAATGAAATGATATCAAAAACAAAATTTAAAAATAACTTTTCAGATCTTGAAAGTAATTATGGTAATTTCAAAATTACTGTATTAGGTATTGGTGGTGCAGGATGTAATGTTATCGGCCAAATGAAAACAACTCGTAAATGGGCAGATAATGTTACATTCTATGCAATGAACACTGATATTGGTTCATTAAAAAGAATCTGAACTTGTACAGATGTATGGTTATTAGGAAAAGAAAAATTTCGTGGTGGTGGTAGTGGTGGTGATCCAATTGTTGGTGAAACTGCAGCAAATAATGATAAAGAATCTATAAAGATGATTCTTCAAGGTACAGATTTACTATTCTTAATTGCAGGATTAGGTAAAGGAACTGGAAGTGGTGCTATGCCAGTAGTTGCTAAAATAGCTAAAGATATGAATATCTGCACAGTTTGTTTGATGCATTTACCAAGTGTTCAAGCAGAAGGACAAAAAGTATATATTAATGCTTTAGAGCATTTCAAGAAAACAATTGCTATTTGTGATTCTTATTGCACAATTAGCAATGATCGAATCATTAACAATAACAATGGTGAGCCATTATCATTATTAGCATCATATACTCGTTCAAATGAAGAGATTGCTAACATTATTAATGTGGTAACTAATATTATTAATGAGCCAACCAATATTAATATTGACTTTGCTGATGTTCATAATTTCTTTAAGAAAAACCATTCATTTATGGTGTCAACTGTTGTATTGAATAGTAAGCAATACACAAAACAAGAATTATTTAAAAATATTCTAAATGCTATTAATAACAGTTACTGCAACTTGTCAATTGATAAAACATCAAATATTCTAGCTAATATTGATATTTGTGAAGACACTTCAAGCAACATTGTTTCTGATATTCGTGAAGTATTTATTGATTTATCAAAAAATAACGAACTATGGATAACTAATGGTATTAACTACCATAAAGATGATGACAAAATTACTTTGAGCTTTTTAATTTCATCTAATGGCACATACAATAATGATTTAAACATTAAAACTCAAAATGATGTTTTTAATAAAAATGCAAACAAATTCATCGAATCTGATGACGAATTAATTAATAATGCTAAATTTAATGCCATTAAAAATGAAATCGATGAAGATGATGAATTATCTAAAGGATTCGCTTCCGAAGATTTCATTAGTGGTGATGATGAAGAAATCGCTAACATTCATAGTACTAAAAGATTAGACTCTGATGAATGTAAGCAAATTTTAACTGAAGCTTTGAATGATATTAACGATATTAAAAATCAAGATAACTACAGTAATTAATTTTTAGCAACAATAACACCAACGTGTTGAATAATACGGTCGTGAAGTTTATACCCTTTAGAAATAACCTTCTCTACATGGTCATTTTTTTGTTTAGTCTTTGTTTCAATATCGATAGCTTCCATAATTGTTGGATCAAATTTATCACCAACTTTAACGATAATTTCTTGAACACCAATAGAGTTTAACCATGTTTTAAACATAATACTAAACATTCGAAAGCCTGCTAAAAAATTAGTAATTTTTGGATCATTATTTTCTTGGGAAATAGCTAAATCAAACTTTGAAATAATGCCTAATAATTCACCTAATGAATCAGCTAGAGCATATTTCTTTTTTTCAGATAAATCTTTTTCAAACTTATCTTGCATTTTTTTAATTTCAGCATCTAATTGTTTTTGAGCAGTTAATGCTTTTTGGTTAATGATATTGACAAAATCCTTATTAAGTTCATCAATATGCTTATTTTTCTTATCAATTTGTGCTTTTAAATCATTAATTAAACTCAACGCATGATCAAGTTTATTGGTTAATTCTTGATTATTTAGTTTTAAATTTTCTAGTTCATTAGTTGTTTGTTTTTTAGCTTGATTTTTACTTTTGCTTTGTTCATTATTATTCATAATGTATTCTCCTTAAAACTAGTTATTTTTTAATTCTTTTTCTAGCATCTTGTTATATTCTTTAACTTCGTCGTTTTCAATATTAGCTAATTCAGCAATCTTTTCTAGTTGTTTTGAATTATAATCATTTGGTCGTGAATAAACAATATTAAGTTTTAAATCACCATTAGATTGGCGTCCGAACATGTGAGATTTAATATTTTTAATACCGTAATTACTTAAAGTAATTTGTTCACCATTTGCAGTATTAGGTTTAATTTTAATTTGTTTAATTCCATATGGTGTTGGTACATTAATTAGTCCACCACAAATTGCTCGCAATGGATCAACTAAAACATTACCAACAATAGTGTTTCCTTGACGTTTAAAAATTCTGCTTGGTTCAACAAAGACAGTAATATATAGATCGCCTTTTTTACCATCAATTTCATTACCTTTATTGTTTATAACAATAGTTTGACCATTTTCAATTCCAGCCGGAATTGTAACTTTAATTTTATCTTTAGATTCTAAATAACCTGTACCACCACATTTTGGACATTTAGATTTTATAACCTTACCTGTACCTTTACATTTTGGACAAGTTGTTTGAGTTTGCATCATGCCAATGAATGTTCTTGTTTGGGTAACAACATAACCTCTTCCATGACATTCATCACATGTTTTAAAATCTCGGCCACCATCACCAGCACCATTTCCGTGACATTCATCACAAACTTTTTTAATAGGAATGGTAAACTCTTTTTCAGCACCAAGAACAGAATCAATGAAACTTATTGTTACTTGTGCTTGAATATTTAGTGAAAATTGTTGTCCCTTTTTACTTCGGCGTCGATTATTTCCTCCAAAGATTGATGAAAAGAAATCACCGTCTTCATCATCACCACCGAAATTAAAACTAAAGCCACCTTGCTTGCCTTGATTTCTAAAAAAACTGTTAAAAATATCAAAAGGATTGATATTTTCTCCACTAAAACCATTTTGATTTAATCCATCAAAACCAAATTGATCATATAAGTTACGTTTATTTTGATCGCTTAATACTTGATAAGCTTCATTAATTTCTTTAAATTTTTGTTCAGCATCAGGTTCTTTGTTGCGATCAGGATGATATTTCATCGCTAATTTTCTAAATGCTCGCACCTAATACTTCATAGTA
Organism: uncultured Ureaplasma sp.; assembly: GCA_902800015.1. Lineage (GTDB taxonomy): Bacteria > Bacillota_I > Bacilli_A > Mycoplasmatales > Mycoplasmoidaceae > Malacoplasma_A. The sequence goes on from CADCCU010000002.1 coordinate 80,568, forward strand.
ATCACGTTTATTTGTATTGTTAGACATAATAATATTATAGATAATAATTAGCAATCTCTACAACAAAGTGCTAATTAATATAATATTATTGTTTATATATTTTTTATTTGTAAAATATTTATTGTTATATGTCATCAAAAAATAAGGCAAAAATAAACAAACGTAGTTTAATATCAATAATAATTGGCTTTTTTCTTATCATAGTTGCTATCGCAAGTTTTGGAACAAGCACATTCTTTAGCATTAAAAAAAGTGTTAAAGGTGATCAATATGATTCATCAATAAGCCTTCGATATGAGCTTGATCCTTATAAACCTGAAAACTTAGCATTAGATAGGAAAGACAATGTTGATTTAGATACACTTAAATCACAAATGAATAGCATTGCAAATGCTTATTCAATGTATTTGTTTGATAAGAAAGTCTCAAGTTCTAATATATCAACCGAAATTGTTAAAGAACAAAAGCAAAATATAAATGGTGAAACAACTGAATACTATCGTGCTTTTATTAATGCTCAAATTTATAACTATAAAATGGAATCATCTGATCCTAGTATAGGTAAAGATGATGATAGTAAAAAAGATGTTGCACTTCCTTTAGCATATTATTCTAATATGGATGTTGGTCGTTTTAGCATCATTTATTCTGACGGTTATAAAGCTAATAAAGATAATCCTGATGAAGATACTTTTAAAAAAGCTAATTTATACATGTGGGACATCAATCAGGATGATGATGAAAGTTTAACTGATGCTAATAGCAAAATTAAATTTGATGAAAAACAAAACAAAATCAACATTCAATTACGATCTCAATTTTCATTTGGCAAAAAGAATAATGATCAGTATACTGATAATTCAATAAAGCAAACATTTTATAAAGCAAAAAATCCAGATAGTACTGATGATCCTGAAAATACTCCTTTCATGTTAATCATTCATAATTTTAATGGCATGATTAATGAAATGAACTTTATCACTTATGTTTGATATCAATATAAAGTTCAACATAAATATGATGCTGAAGTTAAAGATGCATATTGGCAATTAACTGACGATCAACGTGATTTTGCTCAAAGTATGTATAATAATGGCAAAAATCAAAAAATCGATAACTCTGGTTTTATTGATAATTACAGATTTGAAGATACACATGGATTTCAAAAAAATATCACTGATCCATTAGAACAAAAGAAATTAGAACCTCAAACTAATAGTGTGATTACATTTGATAGTTCAAATATTTTTTATGCCTTACAAGATGACATTACAAGTCAAAATGTTGAAGTTGGTAAAACAAATTCTTTAAGTTATGATTTTTTAAACAAATATATTGTTGGAATAGTTAATAAAGATAACTATACTGATTATTTGCCTGATAAAAATCCAACAAAAACAACTGTTGATTCTGATGGCAATTGGTTAACAATATCAAATACTTCAAATAAATATTTTACAACTGAACAATTATATAAATCAATGACTGATCAAAAGTTATCTTTGCCATTGATGAATATTTTGTATCCATCATGAGCAGATTCACGAGATGAAAGTAGAATCATAGAAAACGGTATTACTTCAAATGTTAATGTCTCATTGATTAATCCTGATTTTAACAAATCAGCATTACAAATTAGTAATGCATCATTAACAACTTTAATCGCAATTATTGCTTTAATGTTAATTATTGGTATTATGGTATCAATTTTATACCGCGTACCTGGATTTGTTTCATTCATTTGAATGATTTTGCCTGTTGGTTTGTTACCATTAATCATGTTTTTAAGTGGTTTCGGCCTTTCATTATGTTTATTAATTGGTATTTTGATAACAATGATAGTTTCATCTACTGGAATGATATGTCTTTTAAACAAAATTAAGTCTAACCATGTTAAACATAAGACTTTAAACCAATCAATAAAATTTTGTTTTAAGCATTCATTATTAACTATATTGGATTTTCATGTTATTAGTTTAATTGCTGGTGCTGTAATGTTGCTTTTCCCAATTGGACAAATATTTGCTTTAGGTATTTGTTTAATTGTAGGATCTATATTATCATTTGTGACAATTTGAGGATTTAACTATTTAACTCAAATGTTAATCTTCAATAATAAAATTGGCATGTATAACTTTAAATGGTTATCTAAGAATGTTTATGATATTAATTCTGATAATATGGATAAACGATTTGAAATTTCTACACCAACTACAGTTCAAAAACATATTAACTCTGGATTAAATAATAATAGTTACATTAGTCAAATTACAATTCATAATGATCTAAGTTTTCAAAAGAAATGGTTTATTCCATACATACTTATCGCAATTGCTTTAATTGTTCTTGGTTTTGTTTTAGCATTTGTTTTTAATAAAATTAATTTGAGTGGTTTTAGTGCTGGAACTCAATTAATGATTAAAAATGTAGATGATATTACCCAACAAAAAATTATGACTGCATTAAATACACTTAATGTCACTTGGTTTAACTTCAAAGCTAATGCTGATTATTTCACCATCAGTACATCTGCTGTATTTAGTTTAGGTACTACTGAATATAATGATTTGGTAAATGCTTTAATAAGCAACAATATTACTACTTACTTCATTCAAAATTTTGATAGTAAAATTACTGTTAACTTTACTTTAAACAGCTTGTGAATTTTATTATCATTTGTGGCATTAATGTCAATCTATACATTGATTAGATATAACTGATATAGTATTATTCCTACTTTTGGTAGTTTTATATTAACTTGCTTATTAACATTTGGATTAATAGCTATATGTCATATTCCTGTAGATATTTATTCAAGTCATGCCTTCATTATGATTGGTGTCATAAACTATATACTAATGTATGCTGTGCTTTCAGCAATTGCACCAAAATATATAAAAATTAATCCAACACTATATAACGATTTAAAAAGTCTATATATTTATTCATTAACCTTATTTAATGAATGTTTTATTGAGATTGTTAGCTTACACTTGGTAATCATTGTGGTAATGCTTTTATTCTTACCTACTGCAGCAATATTCTTTATAGTTAACATTTTAATTGGTATATTAGTTATGTCATTAAATACTAATATTGTTTTGCCACAATTTATGTATTGGTTTAATAACTGACATAACATGTACCGAATTCGTGTAAGAAGAATTCAATTAGCAACTGACAAAAACAACTTAGATAAAATTGATGAAGAATTAATTGACACAATTAACATAAATACAAGAAAGAGAGAAACAGACTAAATTATGAAAAAACAAATAAAAAAAGAAACAACTAAAAAACAAACAATAGATCAATTACTAAATGAACACATAATTTGTGTAAAGGATTATCCAATAAAAGGCGTATTATTTAGAGATTTAACACCTGTTTTAGCTAATAGTCGTCTATTTACACAAGCAATTGATGAATTATATTCACGTACCGCAAATTTAAAATATGATGCTATTCTTTCGCCTGAATCACGTGGATTTTGATTTGGTTTGCCTCTTGCGAACAAGGCACAAGTTAGCTTTGTACCTGTAAGAAAGCCTGGTAAATTACCACGTAAAGTGTATTCTGCAAAATATACACTTGAATATGGCACTAATGAATTGCAAATTCATGCTGATGCTTTAAAACCAGGAGCAAGGGTTTTAATAGTTGATGACGTTGTTGCTACAGGTGGTACAATTAAAGCTATTTATCAATTAGTTAAAAAATCAAAAGCAAAAGTTGTTGGTGTAGCAGCGTTAGCAAATTTAAAAGCATTAAAAGGTCAAGAAACAATTAAGAAACTTGGTATTAAAAAAAGTATTTATTTATTAGATTTCTAATAAAGTAGCTGAATTAGTTTAGTGGTAAAATAAGTGAATGGTAATCACTTGCCTCAAGTTCGATTCTTGAATTCAGCACCATACAAGTGGGTAGTAGCCAAGCGGTAAGGCATCTGACTCTGAATCAGATATGCATTGGTTCGAATCCAATCTACCCAGCCATATAGTTGAATGTAACCATTTTTGGTTACATTTTTATTTGTCTATAAAATATATATATATAATATCACTTAGTAATTTTATTTATGGAGGTACTAAATTGGTAAAGATTCGTTTAACAAGACTAGGTAAACATAAGAATCCATTTTATCGAATTGTCGCTGTTGATTCACGACGAAAAAGAGATGGTAGTTATCTAGCATTAGTTGGTACATATGAACCTTTTTCAGGTAAAGTTATTTTAAAAACTGATATAATTTTAGATCTATTATCTAAAGGTGCTGTACCAAGTGAAACTGTTGCTAACCTTTTCAAACAAAAAGGTGTGTTACAACAATTTGCACAAACACAAAAAAAGCCTGCTAAAAAAACTAAAAAAGCAAGAAAAACAAAAACTAATAGCAAGACTAAAAAAACTGATAAAGTTGAAGAAATTAAAAAGTAATTGTGAAAATTTCTATCCTTACGCTTTTTCCTGAATTATTTAAGGATTTTGTCAATACTTCAATAATCTCTCATAGTCTAACTAAAGAAATTAATGAGATTGAAATAATTAATTTTCGGGAATATTCAAAAGACCCTCATAAACGTGTTGATGATTATCAATATGGTGGTGGTGCTGGCATGGTAATTGGCTTACAAGCAATTATTGATTGCTTGGAAGATGTTAAAAGCAAAGATTCACATGTAGTACTATTAAGCCCACAAGGTGTAACATATAATCAAACAATTGCAAAAAAGTTTAGTAAATATAAACATTTAATTCTTATTTGTGGTCATTATGAAGGCTTTGATGAAAGGATAATCAACTTTGTTGATGAAGTAATTTCTATTGGTGACTATATTTTAACAGGTGGGGAAATCCCAGCGATGATAGTTGCTGATAGTTGCATACGTTTGGTTGCTGATACTATTAATCATGATTCATTGTTATGTGAATCATTTGAAAATAATCTCTTAGATTATCCAGTATATACCAAACCTAAAAATTTTCGAGGATATAAAGTACCTGAGGTTTTAATTTCTGGCAATCATCAGAAAATTGCTCAGTGACGAAAACAACAACAAATACTTAAAACGAAAAAGAATCGTACTGATTTGTATAAAAAATATTTAAAATCTAAAGATAAATAGGAGCTAATTATGGCAAACAAGAAAAGTAACACTGAAATTCTAAATTCAATTCAAAAAGCACAATTACGTGATGACTTACCAGAAATTCATACTGGTGATACAGTTTCTGTATATTTAAAGATTATTGAAGGTGCAAAAACCCGAGCACAACGTTTTGATGGTATAGTATTACGTGTTAGAGGTAAAGGATTAGGTAAAACATTTACTATCCGTAAAGAAAGTTATGGTATTGGTGTTGAAGAAACATTCCCATATCATTCACCATTAATTGTTAAGATTGATGTTCAAAAACATGGTAAAGTACGCCGTTCATATATAACATATATGCGTCACCGTTCAGGTAAATTTGCTAAGATTAAGACTAAAACTGTTAGCAAAGAAACAAAGTCAAAAAAATAATTTAAACTATTTTATTTTTTAGCTAAACATGTACAAAGCAAAACCATATAATCATAAATTAATTAGCAAAGATTGATATGCTTTTTGGAAGAAAAATAACTTATTTGAACCAGATAGCAAGTCAAAGGCTAAAAATTTTAGTATTATTCTACCACCACCTAATATTACTGGCCATTTACATTTAGGTCATGCTTTAGATGGAACAATTCAAGATGTATTAATTCGTTATAAAAGATTATGTGGATATAATGTTTGTTGGTTTCCAGGCACTGATCATGCAGGAATTTCTGCCCAAACAAAATTTGATAAAGTCGCTAAAGAAAAAAAAATAAGTTTCAAAAATCAAACTGATTATTTAAACCAGTTAAAAACATGAGTAGCTAGTCAAAAACAACACATTCATAACCAATGACAACAATTAGGATTTGCTTTGAGTTATCAAAATGAGTCTTATACTTTAGACCCAAATGTTAATAAACTATGCAACCAGGTATTTATTGACTTATACAACAAAGATTTAATCTATCGAGATTATAAGCTTATTAATTGGGATATTAAATTAAAGACTGCAATTTCTGATATTGAAGTTGTTTATAAAGAAACAAAATCAAAAATGTACTACTTTAAATATTTTATTGATGGTACTAAAGATTTTTTGACTGTAGCTACAACCAGACCAGAAACAATGTTTGGCGATACAAACCTTGTTATAAATCCTCGAGATAAAAGATATAAAAAATATTTAAATAAATATGCAATCAATCCTGTTAATAACGAAAAGTTATTAATTATTGGTGATGAATATGTTGATATGAAATTTGGTACCGGAGTAATGAAGTGCACTCCTGCTCATGATTTTAATGACTATGAATTAGCTAAAAGACATAATATAAAAGATTATCATTCAATTATGAATGATGATGGTACATTAAATGAATATTGTGTAATTAATAAAACTTCCTATCAAAATATTGACCGTTTGCAAGCAAGAGACAAAATTGTTGACCAGCTTAAAACAAAAGATTTATTAATTAAAATTGAAGAACATATAAACAATGTTGGTTATAGTGAAAGAACTGGAGAAGTTGTTGAACCTTTACTTTCAAAACAATGGTTTGTAAAAATGAAACCAATTGTTGAACAATTGCAAACTAAATTAGCTAAACAAAACGAATTGAAATTTTATCCTGCACGTTTTGAAAAAACATTAAATACTTGACTTGATAATATTAATGATTGGTGTATATCACGTCAATTAATATGAGGACATCAAATTCCTGCTTATTACAACAAAAATAAAATATATGTAGGATTAAAACCTAAAGAAGGTTATGTCCAAGATAAAGATGTACTTGATACATGATTTTCTTCAGGTTTATGACCAATTGTTGTAACTAAATACAACATCCATGGTAATATGTCATCATATTACCCTATTGATGTTTTGGTTACAGCTTATGATATTTTATTTTTCTGAATAGCTAGAATGTTATTTCAGTGTAATGATTTATCTAATCATTTACCTTTTAAAAAAATTTTAATTCATGGCTTAATTCGTGATGAATTAAATCGTAAGATGTCAAAATCACTAGGTAATGGTATTGAACCCGAAGAAGTTATTGAACAGTTTGGTGCTGACGCATTAAGGTTATACTTAATGTTTAATACAACTATGGGTGAAGATGTAAGGTTTTCAATGAATAAAATTGCTTACATGTCAAACTTTTTAAATAAAGTTTGAAATATCCATAATTATTTAGAACAATATGATACAAAAGTAAAATTATCCAAAATTGTTTATCCATTGAATAAATGGATTTATTGACAATTTAATCAACTTGTTGTTAAAACAACTTCTTTATATGAAAAATTTAACTTCTCAATCTTAGTTAAAGATTTAATTAATTTTATTTGGGATACATATGCTAATTGTTATTTGGAATTAATTAACCCATTATTGAATGATCGCCAATATCGAGATGAAACTATAGCAGTAAGCAAATATATTTTTAAAAATATATTAATAATGTTGCATCCATTTGCCCCATTTATTACTGAAAACATTTACCAAATAATGTTTCATAATCAAATTTCTATTCTTAATGAAAGAATATTTAAAGCTGATAAACGTTTATTAGATAACAAGGCTAATAAATTAGTTGCAAAATTAATCCCTATTGTTAATAAAATAAGAGAATTAAGAATTAAAAATCATATTAAAAAAGATGTTAATATCAATATTAACATCATCGATAAGAATTTAATTAATGAACAAAAATTTGTAGTTTCTTTTTTGAATAACTACAAAATCGTTGTTAATAAAATTGATAGTAAACGAATTAATAGTGAATGAGATATTATTAATTTAGATAGTTCAATTATTGAATATCATAATACTTTTGTTTCTAAGACAAATGAATTAGCTAAATTGAATAAGCAAAAATTATATTTAGAAGCTGAAATAAAGCGCTCTGAGCAAATCTTAGCTAATAAAAACTTTATTGCTAAAGCACCTAAACAAAAAGTTGATCTTGAAAAAACTAAATACAAAAAATATAAAGAAGACTACCAATTTATAATAAATGAAATAAATAAAATTAAGCAGTAAATTTACCAGAATTTTTTGCTATTATTTCAATATTTTTTTATTATGGTTTGTTTTAAAATAATTTCATGCAAACAACAGATCATGAACTTATTTATTTAATTCGTAGTGAATCACTACAAAGTGCATTTAAAATCTTATTTTCACGATATTTCAATAATTTAGTAAAAGCAACAATGAATTACTATTTTAGAACTTTTAGAACAAGTTTTAGTCTAGAATATGATGAAATTAAATCAATATGCTATAGTAATTTTTTACGAATCATCAATGAATTTGACTTAAAAACTAATAAATTTAATTTTAAACAATACTTATTTATTGTTAATCGTTCACGAGTACGTGATCTTATATATAAGCAAATACACAAACTAGGTAACAAAACACTAACTAATAGTTATTCATTAGACAGATTAAACCCTAAGCTTGTAGATTGAATTTGTCGAACAAATAATGAAACATCATTAAAATTAAGAATATTAATCAAGGAGATTCTTAAATATATAGAAACAATTATCAATAAAATCCTTAATGATAATGAATTAAAACTATTTAAATTATGATTTAATGGTTGCAGTATAAAATCTATGTGTCAGATAACAAACTTAGAATGTAATAAGATCAATAATATTATTAAAAATGCAACATATAAAATTAATAAGGCTATCATTTTTAAATTTAATTTAGGTTTTAACAAACTACCGGGTAATTTTTGTAAACAAATTCAAATATATTAAATTAAACTTAATTCATCCATATTTTTATATCTATATTACAATCACCAATAATTTTATCCTAAATTATTTTCAGCAGCAAGATACTAAATCCATATATTTAGAAGCATATATCATTAACCGTTGCCATAAATTTCCTACAACAAGTTTAGGTGAAAATTATTATAAGTCTATATTTATTGTTGTTCAACATCAAATTAATTGGAGTTCACTATATAAGTAGTAACTACAAAATACTTACTTTGGTTCTTAAATAAATGTGTTCGTTGATTCTAATACATCCTATTATAATGGTGTAGTATTTTGATTTCCTATCATATTTAACCAAATAGTCTTTTTAGTTAAATCATTGATACATATAAGAAAAAAGTAACTAAAATATTTTAGTTACTTTGATTTTACATAACGCTTTTAGTGTAAATTTCACCTTTAAATATATACATATAAAAACTTATTAAGTTTTATTCATTTTTTGTAAAATAGTTTTTTTATGGTAATGTATATATATATATATATGAAAACGACACAAATATTAAAATCAATATTAATTCCTATATTAGGAATCTCAGCAATTAGCACAATTGCTGCTGTATCTACAAGCTGTAGTTATGATTTATCTCGTGTTACAAGTGTTTCATTAAATAAAGCTTCTTTAACTTTAGGTATAAGTCAGACTGAAACTTTAATTGCAACTGTTTTACCAGAAAACGCAACTGATAAAACAGTTACATGAACTTCAAGTGATACAAGTGTTGCTACAGTTTCAAACGGTACAATCACGGCTGTAGGATTTGGAGCAACAACTATTACTGTTACAACAAATGATAGTAGATTAACTGCAACATGTGAAGTTAATGTAAATGGTCTTAGTGGATATATTGGTGTTACTGCTAATGCTGACTCAACATTAACTTTAGATAATTCTGGTGGTAACAATCCAAATTTACAATATTCAACTGATGGTAAAAGCTGATCTACATATAGCTCAGAATTAAATATTAACCAAGGTCAGAAATTATACCTAAAAGGTAATAACCCTACTGGTTGGTCATCATCAGGTTCAATTTATTCAAATTTATCTATTAAAGGTAATGTATCTGTCTCAGGAAATGTTATGGCATTATTGGATAATGCAGCAAAGTCAGGAGAAGAAGGCGATATCACTGACATCCCATGCAATTATTGTTTCTATGATCTATTTAGAGACTCAACTGGAATAACAAGTGTTAGTGAAGATTTCTTACCTGCAACAACTTTGGCAGAAAATTGTTATTATGGTATGTTTAATAATTGTACAGCTTTAACTACTGCACCTGAGTTACCTGCGACAACTTTAACAACATATTGTTATCGTAATATGTTTTCTGGTTGTTCATCTTTAACTACTGCACCTGAACTACCAGCAACAGCTTTGGCAGATTATTGTTATAGATTTATGTTTTATGAATGTTCATCATTAAATTCAATTAAAATTAGTTATATAGATGATTACAATGATACTTACTTTAGAAGTTGAGCATCTGGTGTTGCTAGTTCCGGTACATTCTATTATAACGGTAGTCAAACTGCACAAGATTTTTGATTAAATGGTTGAACAACAAAAAAATTCTAATTAAAAAATAAAATTAGCACTCTTTTTGTTAAAGTGCTAATTTTTTTGTATAATGTTTTTATGAGAAAATAAAAACAGGAGATAAAATATGGAAAAACTAAAATCAAAAATTAAAAGAAATAGTGAAATTGATTACAATCAAGAATTTGAAATTACACAATTACATGCTGATAAGGCTTTTATTGAATATCAAAAAAGTAAATTCAAAGAAATTATGCCTAATGCATCTGAAACAGAAATTGAAAAACAAATAACAAATCTTGTTGCTAGAAATAATTCTGTTGATCTAATAATTGATGGCATATACAAATATTTTGATATTACAATTGATGACGGTGATGTTAAAGCATTTGCTGATCGCATTAAAAACAATGTACTAAATGATAAACAAGGCAATATATCAAATGATACTATGAAAAAAATGGTAGCTGATGATAAGACTCTTCAAAATATTGCTGTTTCAACATTAAAACGTAATTTATTATTTAATGAATTAGCAACTCTTTGAGACATTCGTATTACTGATGAAGATGTTAAAAAATCATTAGATAACTATTATCAAAAAACTAATATGCCAATTCGTGATATTTTAAATGATAAAAATAAATTCGAAAGTGTACGTCAAATTATGTTAAATGAACGAATTAGTATTGAATTGCTACGTCGATTCAAAGTTAACTTTAACTTTCCAAAAAAACCAGATGATAAAAAGAATAGCAATTAATAGTTTAAACCAAAGCAAACAAATAGCTAAATTACTAAAAACAAAGAAATTTGCAGCTATTGTTCAAACAGATACAGTTATGGGTTTAATTTCATTAAACCCAAAGCTTATATATGAAATAAAGCAACGTCCAAGCAATAAAAAATTGATTTTTTTTGTTAACAATATCAATCAAGTTAAAGGATTAAATCAACATGAAAAAAATGTTATATCTCAATATTGGCCTGGAGGTTTAACTGTTATCAAAAATGGTATTTCCTACCGTATGCCTGATAATAAAAATTTATTATCATTAATAAAACTAACTGGTCCGTTATATTCATCAAGCGCTAATATTTCCGGCAACAATCCAATAACTGATACAACACAAGCTATTAAAGAATTTAACAAATCTTTAAATAATTTGTTGATTATTAAAGGCAAAACTGAATCAAATATTCCTTCAACAATAATTGATTTAGATAATTTTAGAATAATTAGAGAAGGCAAATATCAAGGTAAAGCAATTATGAAACAATTAAAACCATTAATTTACATTGGTGCTGATCATGCTGGTTTTTTAATGAAGCAACAAATTATTGCTAAGCTTAGCAATAAGTACAACTTTAAAGATTTAGGAACTAATAATAACACAAAATCTGTTGATTACCCTATCTATGCTTTTAAAGTTGCTGATGCTGTTATTAAAACTCCTAATGCTATTGGTATATTAGTTTGTGGCACAGGATATGGTATGTGTATTGCCGCTAATAAAGTCAAAGGAATAAGAGCAATATGTTTATATGACTATAAATTAGCAAGTTTAGCAAAAGAACACAATGACTGTAATGTTATTACATTAAGTGGAAGATTTAATAAATTAGAAAATAATATTAAAATTATCAATAATTTTATGAAAGCAAAATTTGATCATAAAGATCCTAAAAACATTCGTCATGTTAAACGTATTAAATTAATTACAAAAAGAGAAAACAAATGTTAGTTTTTTATACCGTACTAATTACTTTAGTATTTGCAATTATTGGATATTTATTTGGAAATATCTTATTTGGTGATATTTTTTCATTTTTTCTAAGGAAAAATGTAAGGCTGGTAGGAAGTGGTAATGTTGGCGGCATGAATTCAATACGTACATTTGGTAAATGATATGGCTTAACTGTTATGCTCTTAGATGGAATTAAATCATATAGTGCAGTCATTTGTTGTTGGTGTATTTTTCTTTTTAGCATTAAAATTTGATTCCCTAATCATTCAATGTATTGTTTAATATACATTGCTGGATTATTTACCACAATTGGTCATTGTTTTCCTATTAAATATCTAATTCACATAAAAGAAAAAGACAAAACTAAATGAATTGGGGGTAAAGGCATGATGACTACTGCAGGAGCAATTGCTGCAATTAGTCCATATCTTGCTGCTATTACTTTTACAATTTGAGTTATTGTTGTTATTATCTCAAGATATGCATCACTAGCATCAATATTATGCACATTAATTGCTCCTTTTTTTATATTTATTAAACAACTTGACTTAATGTATTTGTTTGGTAATAATTTATTCAATAATTCATTAAACTTTATTAGTGATAGTGAATATTCACAACATTTAATGTTGTTCATTAGTTTATTTATAATTATTTTTTTAAGTTCATTATTTGTTTTATATAGACATAAATCAAATTTGATAAGAATAAAACAAGGCACAGAAAGAAAAATTTTTAATAAAGAAAGTTATGAAAAAACCAATATTTAAATTTGACTTTAATAAATTAATAAAACAGGGTTATTACTCAGCAATATATTTTAAAAAAACTAAAAAAATTATTGATCAATTTATTGATGATTCACAAATTGCAACATTACAATTTACTTTTTTTAATAATAAAGATGTTAAAGTTTGTGGTATTAGTGAATCAGTACAATTATTAAAAGCAATGATAAGTAAAGAAGATTTTAAGAAAATTAAAATCTATGGTGTTAATGATGGCGATATTGTTAATTCTTCTACACCTATCTTAGTTATTCAAGGGCCTTATAAATTATTTGCTATTTATGAAAATTTAATTGACGGTATTCTAGCGCGCAGAACTTCAGTATGCAACAATTGTTATAAGTTATTAAAGGTGTTAAAACAAAATGAAGTTTTATATATGGCTGATCGTACTGATGATTATATTGTTCAACCATATGATGGTTATGCAGCATATGTTGGAGGTATAAGAAATTTCGTTACTGAAGCATCAGTAAAATATCTAAAACAATTTAATGATATTACAGTGTCTGGGACTGTTCCTCATGCTTTAATTCAACAATTTAATGGCAACTTATCACAAGCTTTAAAAGCATATCATAAAACTTTTCCACAAGATAAGCTTGTGGCTTTAATTGATTACAATAATGATGTAGAAAATGAAATTATAAACTTAAAAAAATCAGGAATAAAAAATCTAGATTTCATCAGAATTGATACTTCAGCTAATCTTGTTGATTTTTCAATTCAACGAAGATATAAAAATTGAAAAAATAATAAAAACTTATACGGTGTTAATCCTACCTTAGTTAATATTGTAAGAAAGACATTAGATAAATGTGGTTTTAATAAAACAAAAATTATCATTTCAAGTGGTTTAGATACACAAAAAGTTAAAGCATTTATTAAAAATCATTCTCCTGTTGATCTATATGGTATAGGCAGTAGTTTAATTACAAGAAATATTCACTATTGTGCTGATTTAGTAATGATTAATAAACATCATGAAGCAAAATATGGCCGAAAATTATTTATACCTATAAATAAGTTGAAAAAATTAAATTAATTTGTAAATATAGTATTCTTTTATAATAAAATATATAAAGATTAGGCATATGGACAACAATCTAAAAACTAGAACAGTATCATTCAAGAATATGAATGTTGAAAATGACGAAAGTCTATATGTTAAGCCTGAAGATCGTTTTGAAAATTTAACAACTCATCAAATTAATACTTTAAAAGTTCAAACTGAAAGATTTGCTAATGTTGAAAATAATTCATTCACAAATTACAGACTTCAACAACAAAACAAACATAAGGAATCTAAACTTCAAAAAGTAAACTTTTATTACTCTTACATTCCTAAGTTTTATTTAAAAGAACTTTCTTATGCTAAAGCATCAGCAATTACCTATACAACTTTCTTTTTATTATTTATTGTTGGGACAATTGTTTTAACTTCTTTAATATTTACAATATGAAAAAACAATGTTAATCCTTACATTTTATTGTTGTTATTAATTCCGTTTGTTTTCTTTTCTATTAAGTTTATTTTTACAATTAACCGATATAAAAACTTTTACACTGAAGCGAAAAGCATAAATTTCCGTGATGAAAAAGTTTTATCATCAAACATCCAAAAAATATATCGAAAATTAAAAACACACTATATTGACGTTAATTGGTTTTGTATTGGAATATATATTGTTGCATTGACAACAATGTTAGTTGACAGTTTATTACCAATTTTCATTTATAAAACAGGGTTTGCTGACTTTGTTACCCCAATAAGAGTTGACAAACAATACACTTATATGGTGTTGATGTGAACATGTGTTGGTTTTATCATTTATACATTGACTTCACATATATCTATATTAGTCTTAAGTTATATTCGTACCGCTAACATAGAAAATTTCTATAACTATATGTTAATTGATGCTAATGAAATCGACAATATTAAAAAAGCAAAGAATAGACGTGATGCTATCATTTTCTTTACAATTATATTAACTGTTGTTTTTCTAACTTGAGTTATTATAAGACTAGTTAAACGCAAACAAGCAACTAAAGTAGTTGTTAAATAGGAATTATTTAATTACTTTTATAAAAGCACAAAAATAAGAAGGTATAGTGTAGCTATTATCATTAGCTATAGTTATTGTAATTGTGCCTTCATCATTGTAACTATATACAAAAACGTCATCAGGGCGAGCAGTTAGAGTATATTCACCATTACTGTTTCTTAAAGTAATATCATTTTTAATAGTATTGTATTCTTGTTTGTTATTATTTCAATTAATAATTTGGTAAACATCATTGTTTACACAAATATTAGCAAAGTTATAGATTAAATTTCAGTAATATTCAGTGCAAGTAATTGATCTAGTTGAAAAAACTTCATTAAATTGTTCAACAGTTATTTCAGAACCATAATAATCAATAGGAAATTGCTCCTCGAAATGATATGTTGCAATCTCCATTGCTTTATTTTTTGTATTTTTATTGATCTCGGGTGTCTTTTGACCATAAATCAAGTTGCTAAATTCATCATTAGCTGCATTACAGCCGCATGATGTTAAACTAGTTGGAATTATCACTAATATAGATGATAAAAATAAAGAACGAACTATTTTTTTTGATAATTTCATTATGCTTTAGGTTTATTTGTTTTATTATTTTTGTTTGCAGCTTTAGCTGTACGTGATTTTAAGCGGTTCGCTTTGTTTTTAGTAATTGTACCTTTAGCTAGTGCAGAATCAATAGATTTGTATGATTTATTTACATCAGTTGCATTTCCAGAGATTCTAGCACGTTTAATGTTGTTCTTATAAGTTGTTTTTACAGAACGATTTCGTTTTTGTCTTTTTGATGTTTTACGAATAGATTTAATGTTTGATTTAATATTAGCCATAAAAATAATAATAAATGTATTATATATAAAAATAAAATAAATTTACATACGAGGAAATAATATGAATAGTAATGCTGGATTAATTATTGTTTTTGTACTTGTAGGTATTGCTGTGATAGTAATGATCCCTTTATCTATTAAAAAGAAAAGAGATCAAAAAAATAAAGCGCTTATTTCTTCAAGACATAATAAAGATGAAGTTTGAAAATCAATTAAACAGTATTTAAAAGATTCTGGACAATATGGGAATAAAATTATTAGTTCTTATGTTGCTAAAAGAAATGATATTAATTACATTAATCCTAATGATTCAAATTATTCAAAACGAAAACAAAAAATAGTTAATAAAATTAGAGATTACCAATATTCTGAAGAAAAGAAACATGTAAAAATTACTAATAAGAAAGCTAAGTTTGTTCGTCCTCCAGTAAGAGATTTATATGTTGTTTGTTTTCAGACACAAAATACTAAAACTGGCGAAGTTTTCCCACCACAAGCTATTGAGTGTGAAGTTGTAATTAATAAAATAGATCGTAAAACTCAAGATCGTCAAATATTTATTAATGGTTCATGCGATTACAATAAAGAAATGGAGTGGATTGCTCCTATTCGTGATGCTGAAATTGAACGTAGCAAGAAAATAGAAGAAAAAGAATTAAAAAAACAAGAAAAACTAAAAGCAAAACTTGCTAAAAAACAAGCTAAAGAAAAATCAAAAATTGAAAAAACTAAATAACATATGAATGTAAACAATAAGAGCGTTCTTTTTTTTGGTACAGATGATGTCTCATTAGCCGCATTAGAAGCATTGCTTGCTTCTAATGTTGATATTATTGGTGTAGTTACAAAACCAGATCAACCTAGTGGTAGAAAAAAAGAAATAATCTATTCACCAATAAAAACAATCGCCATTGAAAAACATCTTAAACTATTCCAACCAGAAAAATTGAAAGATAATATTGATCAAATTCTTTCTACAAAACCAGATATGATTTTAGTCTGTTCATATGGAAAAATTATTCCCAAACAAATAATTGATTATCCTGAATTTAAATGTATAAACATTCACCCTTCATTATTACCTAAATATCGCGGCGCCACACCTATTGAAAGTGCAATATTAAATTGTGATACAATTACTGGTGTAACTTATATGGTTATGTCTTCACAATTAGATGCTGGAAATATCATTGATCAAATTGAAATTAAAATTGATGACCATGAAACTGGTGTAAGTTTAAAAGAAAAAGTTAAAAAATCAATTTATGATTATTTAACTAATAATCTTGACAAATTTTTTGATAGATATATCAAAACTACAATTCAAGATGAAACTAAAGCCACATTTGTTAAACCAATAACAAGAGAAGATGAAAAAATCGACTGAACTATTAGCGCTAAGTTAATAGATGCTAAAATTCGTGCTTTATATGATAAAAGAATTGCATATACAATCATTAATGGTTTAAATATTAAAGTATATGCAGCAACAATTGTCAATGGACTAAATACCAAAAACTATTCTTGTGGTGAAATTATCGATATTAATAATCAAGGTATATTTATTTCTTGCAAAGATGAGTCTATTTGTATTCAAAAAATCCAATTACCAGGTAAGAAACCAATGATGGTAAAGCAAATCATTAATGGTCGTCTTCCTTTCAAAAAAGGTGATAAATTTAACTAATTTTAAAAATTTTAAATTATAAATTTAATAAAAATTTTTTATTTTTCTGTAATTTTATAGTTTAATATATATGCAAGCCAATCGATTACTTGATTGCGACTTGTCAACTATCTATTGAAAATTTCTTATTTAGTTGAATAATATAGTAATAATCTGTGTCGGATTTGATCCATATTATTAGATTAAGTAAAAATAAATCGAAAAGGTAATTGTTTTATAGATTTAATATATAAGTTCTAAAAACAGACATGTATATTGGATTAATAATTGTAATTCATCTTTGAGATTTAATAGAGGATAGAAGACTAGAAGTTTGAGAGCAAAAGATTAGCAAGCGACAATCAAATTATGCATAATTTAGTAAAAAATCATTGGAAAGCTACCAATGGTTTTTTATTTTTATAAATGAAATTAATTATTTTTAGTTTTATAAAAAACACTTATTGTCTTAGCTATTTGTGTTAATTCTTCTTGATTTAAATAGCAAGTTTGAAATCTTAGTTTACTTTTATTCTTATTGTTTAATAATAGATAGCCATCACCACTACCATATAGTTGGCATGCACGGTAACTACCTAACAAATTTAAACTTTGTGCCTGAGAATCTGTTTTTAATACAAAAGTATTCATAATGTTATTAAGGATATTCTCATTTAGGATAACACCATTAATTTCTGATGCATGTAAAATCAAACAAATGCCAAGCTTATTACATTCTTTTAAAATATAGTTAATTTGAGGCATACATTGGAAATTATTAGCAATAATTTCATCAAAATTGTTAATAACCAATACTTTTGTAACCATTGGTTCCATATTAAATTTATTGCATACATTATTAAAAGATTTCTGATCTGCTACTTTAGCATTAACTAATTTAGCTTTACGAACTTTGATTTCTTGAACATATAAATCTAATAATTGCTTTATATTAGATTTTGAACTTGTTGAAATTACATTTTTAATATGAGGAATATTAGTAATTGATTGAATTGCTGAATTATGACTATTTGTAATGAAATCAAAATTTAGGAATACTGGTGATGATATATATGCAGATGATATAATTAAGCATGATAATAACATGTTAATTCCAGAACCTTTTTTACCAACAATTAAAATAGATGAATCAGATTTAAAATCCATAAACAATTGGTTGCCACTTTCATCAACTCCAGCAATTGCATAGCAATTATTGCTACCAATATTATTATTAATTAATGTTGATTTAATTGATATTTTTGATGGTTTATCATTTTGATATTCAAAATTAATATTATTTCCTTTTGTTGAAATATAAAACTGTGTAAGTCCTGAGGCACTACTAATTTGGCTACCTTTTTTAATGAATTCATCAATATCCTTACTCTTATCAGCGCGATATCTAATTTCAGTAAATAATGGCATAATATTGATGCTTTCAAATTTAATACTTAAATTTGATGATTCAATAATTTGATTAATGGCATGAATTATTTTATTAGCATCAATTCTATTGTATTTATTATTGTTAACACTTGTATCAGTTAAAAAACTTAATGGTGGTGTTTTAAGATCTAATTTAATAGCAGCATTTGTAATTTTTGCTTTCGGTAATGTTGGTATTAATACATGATCTTGTTCTTTAGTAAATTCTTTTTTGATTTGTTTATCATCAGCACCAAAAGATTTAACAACTTTTTTACGTATTCAAACACCAAGTCTTGAATTGCTTCTTCGAATAAATAAAACACATACAACAAGAATCAAAACAAAACTTAGAATAATAATAATTCAATAATTAACAGTAACTAGAAATTCACCAATGAATCCACCTGAAAAAATTATTGCATATTCTTGATTAGCATTAGATGGTAAAGCCATTCTTGTATTCACAAATCATAAGTTATTTACACCTTTGTATAAGAAAGAAAAATTATTATTAGCATATGGAAAAAAATAGTTGCTGTGATAATAACTAAGTCTTAATGTAAAGTTTGATTCTTCAGGAACAGAATTATGTATTATATTCCAAACGTTATTTTCGAATACTATTGAAGAAATTGCTGATAATATTATTGAAACTAGTACAAAAATAAATATAGACCCAACAATAAATCCTGGACTTGTCATTTTGCGATATGTATTTTTATTTAGAAATCAACAAATAATAAAGAATAAAACTAAAGCATAAATTAAATATTTGGTGAAACCAAATAAATATTCAAATAAATAAGCATCAATGTAGCTTCCAGAGTATGGAACTCTAACTAAACTTAATAGAAATAATAATAAGAAAGTGATTTTTAATATTCATTTAGTATGAATTTTATTTTTTGGTCGTGAATCAAAATCAGGATTAAATGGTTCTATTAAACTTAAGTCCTTAATGTCTTTATAAGCTTTTTTAGTTGTTGATTCAGCCATAAGTTCTATATCGTATATTACCTATTTTTATTTGGTTTTTCTAAAAACTAAAGTAGTTACTACTAAAGGTTTCTTTTCAAATTTCTTGTCATAATGCTTAGTAAATACTTTTTTAATAAAGTATTTAAACTCTTTAGTATTTAATTGTTTAGTTTTATCAACCATTTCTTTTTCAAGATTTTGGTTTATTTGTTTTAAACATTCTTCATTGATACTATCAACGATTTTCATGTTTTCTTCCGTCATGTTAATTACACCTATAGAAGAAAAATTATGATGGGTAACAATCTTTTTCTGATCATCTATTAACAAATCAATTAGTAATACTCCATCACTAGCCATTTGTTCTCTTTCAAAAATTGATGCTGACCCTGAATCAACTGTGCCTGTAAGATTAACAAATTGTAATTGTTGTTTAATAAATTTAGTTGCTTTTTGTAACTCACCATTATTAAATTCTATTAATTCACCATTAGATAAAATTAACACATTTGATTTAGGAATATATGATTTAGATACAGCATTACGGTATTGAATAAAATTCATATACAAACCATTTAATGGAATAGCATATTTAGGTCTCAATAAATCTATTAAAAACTTATGGTCTTCAACAGAAGCAGTAGCCATTATTGATTCTTTAGGCAATTTAATTATCTTCTTAGCATTTGAATAAACAATGTGGTCAAATAGTCTTGCTTCTAGTTTTTCATATCCACTAACTGTATGCATAGCATACACAAAATAATCGGTTGGAAGAATCTTAATATTTGGATCTTCATCATTTAGAATATTCTCTAGCTTTTCAAATATTTTTTGGTGTACTGCAGTAATAACAATTACGGCATTTTTAGACTGCATTATCTCTGAGTCTTTTATAAAGCAAACTTTTTTGTTTGTAAAATAATTCTTTTTACATAAGAATTGGAATGTTTGATTAGTTGATTTGCTATAAATAATAAAAGGTCTGTTTCATTCTGCACAAATTGAAGCAATTGTCATTATTGTGTAAAAATCAAAGTTGTTGCAAGCAATCAAAGTTCTTCCTTCTTCGTTTTCACTTAATATATCTGAAAAGAATTCTGCTGTACGATGATAAGGATTTGTGAATCCTTTATTAATAGCTACATTACCAACACCAACCATTAGTGCAAGATTCTTGCTCTTAGTAATTTGATTAATATGAAAAATTTGATCCTCAAAAGCATAGTTCCGATTAGAACTGATCATGAAATCATCTATAAAGATGATTCCTCCATCTGTTGAATTAACAACAAAGCCAAATGACTTTGGTAAAAAATTTGATAAATAAAAAGGCGTGATTTGAACACCGCCAATGATTTGAGGTTTTAATGAATCTATTATTTTGATATTTGGGCGGTGATAATTAGCTTTATCAACATTAGCTAAGTAATTAAAATAACCAATAATTATGTTAGCTCCTACATCACTTGTATAAACTGGTAAATTAGGTATATGCTTCAATAAATAAGGCAAACCTGCATAATTTTCGTATTTTGGCGTGCCAATAAAAATTCCTTTTACAGCACTTGCATTTTCAACTATTCAATTAAAATCAGGAATAATTTTTTTAACACCTAATTGGGCATTAACTGGTGATGATAAACCACAATTAAATAAGTAAATATTACCATTAACATTTAATGCATAACATTGCTTACCACGCTCATTTAATCCACCAAAGCCGATAAATTTAATTTTTGACATTTTTAATTCTCTAAAACGAACACTATAAAATAGTAATGTTCTTATTATATATGATTATTTAGTTTTTCTTTTCTTTTTTTGCTAAAGTTTCTTGTTTGTTTAGATTTAAATTGTCGAAATCCAATGTTTTATTACTATGTTTGTTTACAAAATAATTAGATTCCCTTACATATATGAAGTTTTCAATAATGTTCACTGCATGATCAATATTTCTTTCAGAATACTTAATAATGATCGAAACGCTTGATAAAATTTCATCAATCTGTTTAGGAGTATTTTTATCAAAGATCACTTTTGATAATCTTTTAGTTATATCTTTGTGCTTAATACGATAATCATTTAAAGCTTTATTAGCTAATTTATAAGCTAAAGCAGCATCAATTTTAATTTTGTCTTTAGTTGTTAAAGTTTTAAGTAGATTATTCATGCAATCGTAAGAAAGCTTATAAGTGTCTTTAATAATGTCTAATACTTCTTCATTAAAATTATTATTTTTAATGATGTTAATGCTATTCATTACATAATCTGCCATTCGTTCTAAATCTGAAATTGAATAAATAATAGAAACAGCAAATCTTAAATGATTAGCAACTGGTTGATTCCTTGAAATTGATCATATTGTTTCATTCAATATATCTGCTTCCATATGATTAGATTTATTCTCGTTTGTTTGGAATTGTTTATAAATATTATTAGTAATTTTTGTATGCTTAGAAATAAGAGTTATCAAATTTGACCAACTCTTTTTAACATGACGATAAAATTTTAACAATTTTTGTGTTAACTCTTTTTCAGAAGTTCTAACCAATACATAATTAGCAGACATTTTTATTTACTCTTTTTATTTTTTGCTTCTTTTTCTTTCATTAGCTTTGCACAATATTGTTGTTCTGTCATATTTGCTTTCTTAGCACGGAAACAATTTATTCATTTAATAGATAATGTAATTAAACCACTTACAACGTTAATAATATTAGCAATAAATATTGGAAACATAGTTCCTAATCATGTATTTACACTATTACCATTAATTGCGTTAATTAAACTAATTAAGCATTGAACTATAAATAATAAATCACCAATACATAAAAGTGAATACATTGGTGCAGAAACAATTGAAGAATCTTTAGTTCTTATAACTCTTATCAATAATGGAATTGTGTATATAGCAATACAAATTGCACCACCAATTCCAAGTATAAATGAAATTCAATCAAGTATGTTCATATTTGAAAAATCCATAACTAACCTATCTTTCCAGAGATGTAATCTCTTGTTTTTTTATTTTTTGGAGTAAAGAAAATGTTTCTTGTATCTCCATATTCAATTAAATTGCCTTTATAA
>CADCCU010000003.1 GCA_902800015.1 uncultured Ureaplasma sp.
TACAAATTAACTAAAGGTGAAACTGAAAGCGATTTAACTAAATATTTAGGTGGTAAAGCGGCTCACGAAAATCTTATTAATAATATAAAAGATGTTATTAAATCTTATAAATGAATGTTTCTATTAACTGCTTTTACAGTAGTAGCAATAATTGTCCTTGGTTATATCCTTGTTTCTTTAATTAAAGCAGGTGAAGCAAAATTAGCTGATAAAAATCTATTTCAAGAAATTATAGATGATGTTCAAATTAAACATAATAATAAAAATCAATATATAGTTGCTGATCAAGGAGAATTTGTGCAGTTTGATGATTAATAAATTCATAATATTTATCTTTCCAAGTTTTAAATTTAGATTATCAATTATTTGTTTGCTTAATGGATTTAATTTTTAACAGCTCTCTAGATAAACTTAATAATTCTTGACCAACTTGTGTTTTACGATTTAAACTTAGTTTTTATCTAACATTGATCAAACATGGGATTAACATCTTTGAATTTTTGCAGTAAATCATTCTGATTTAATTGCTTTAATTAATCCGTTTTGGTCATCACAAACAACATATTGTGATTCATGATCTACCAAACTAAAACTAATAACATGTTTACCATTACTTGCTATCAAGTATGTTTTCTTATTGACTCTTAAACCATCAAGATAGATAACTAGATGTCTATCTTTTGATTCAGGAATAAAAATGTTTCTATTTTTAAATATCTTAGTGTTTCTCCAAAATGTCGATCGGTGGCATCCATATTCAGACATTTTCTTTGAATGGGTAAGATATTCAAAATATTTGAATAACCATAATTTGGTTTTTAATTTTTTCTTTTTATTATCCTTTGTGTACTATGACATTTAGGGCAATATCACCTATAAGAATCTTTAAATTTATATTTTCCTTTTCGCTGCAAAATATGCCACAAATTGAGCAATATCTGCTGCCATTTTTAATTTTCTTTTTCATAGAACTATATTATGGGTATATAGTTCAAGCATTTTTTATAATTTTATATATGTATATAAATATACATATATATTTTTTGAAATTTTGTTAAATTTTGCTCACTTTTTGCAACATAGCTCAATTATTTGTTTGTAGCAACTAATAATATTCACGTATTTTTATATATAATATAAGCACTATGAAACGTACATTTCAGCCAAATAAAAGAAAAAGAGCTAAAAATTCTGGATTTAGAAAACGTAATTCTACTTCTAAAGGACGTAAAGTTCTAAAAGCAAGAAGAATGAAAGGAAGAAAACAAATTTCTTCTTCTGATGAAAAATAATATTAGATTTTTAGTAATAAGAAAAAACTCTGAAATTTCTGATATTTTACAAACAGGGTATTCTTTGTCGAATGAATGTTTTACAATCAAATATATAAAAACTAAAGACAAATACCAATTTGCTATTGCAACAAGTAAAAAAATATTTAAAACTGCTGTACAAAGAAACAAAATTAAAAGACAAATAAGAACATTTGTACAGAAAATAGTTAAAATTACGCCAGTCAAGTTTTTAATTATTGTAAAAAAGCAATATTTAAAAAACACTTATGCAAAAAATAATTTGTTATTTCTAAATTTAATAAATAAAATAAAAGAATAAATGAGTAACCAACCAGCTTTTAATTATAGTTCATTATCAAATAAGACTGATTCAGGTAATGTATCAAGTCCTTTTTGAGTTAAACCAAAAAACGATGCAACTAAAATCAAAGCTATACTTAAACAAATATGAAAATGAATCAAACTTTTAGTTCTGTTATTCTTTTTTGTTATGGGTCTATGGGGATGCTTTCAAACATCATTTGATCCTAAAGTAGCAACCAATACAAGTATTGGCAGTGGCCTTGAATTTGGTTTTATGTTTGGAACTACCGGTGATGCTTTATATGATTTATCTGGTGGCCCAGGTCAAGAGTTCCATTCATTTAATACATGGAGCATTGTTTATGGCCCATTTTACTCTTTGTTCGTATGGCCAGGTGCATGACTAACATTACAAATAACATGATCTACTCATAGTGCATGAGGTTCACTCAACGCTTTATTAGGTATTTTTGTTTTGATTTCAATTATTAGAGTGTTTACAACAGTTGTTACAATTAAATCAACGCTTCAAAACGAGAAGATGAACGAAGTTAATGCTAAATTATCAGAAATTAATGCTAAATATAAAGGCACCAGCGATGTTCAATCTAAACAAATGAAGCAGCAAGAAATAATGCAATTATATAAAAAGAATAATGTTCGTCCTTTTGCTGCTTTTGAACAGATACTAATTACATTACCTATCTTCTTAATTGTTTACCGAGTTGTTACTATTTTAAGACCTCTAAAAGGTGCTGTTTTATTTAATATTTGAAGTTTCTCTGCTGCCCCATTAACTACTATGTTTTCACAATTTGTAAACGGTGGTTGAACATACATATTCTTTATTATTATTGTTGTTCCTGTTCAATTCGTGTCAACATGGTTACCACAATATTGAGCAAAGAAACGAAATCGTGCTGCTACAACATTGACTCAAAAAGGCACAAAAGATTTAAAGAAACGTGTTATCTTCCAATATGTATTTGCAGGCGCAATGTCATTAATTGTTTTGTTTACTCCTTGTGGTGTTGGTGTATATTGGTTCTTTAATGCTTGTTTTGCAATTTTGCAATCTTATGTAATGCATCAAATTATAATTACACAAAGAAAACGTAAATTTAGACAAAGTATTGGAAATATAACAATTGTTTAATGGAATTAATTAATCCATCAAAATATATCAAAAGAAACAAATTTAATCCTTCAAAGAAAATGGGTCAAAATTTTTTAGTTGACCAAAACATAATCAATCATATCATCTCAATTGTTAAAAACTATAAATGCGATGCTATTATTGAGATTGGACCAGGATTAGGGGCTATAACTAAATATTTATGTGAATTAGATATTGATGTTCATTTAATTGAAGTAGATAAAAGGTTATTTGAATATTTAAGTGAACATTATAATGACAAAACAAAAGTTAAGTTATATTGTCAAGATGTTCTAAAATTTGATTTGGACTCAATTGCTAAAAAATATAAAAAATGTATTATTGTAAGTAATTTACCATATTCAATCAGTTCATTAGTGATCATTCATTTTTTACAAAGTCAAAATATAAAAACAATGTTTTGCATGTTGCAAAAAGAACTAGTTGATCGAATGCTAGCAGCTCCGCATACAAAAGCTTATAGTTCTTTTAGTGTGCTTATGCAAAAATATACAAATATCAAAAGGTTAATAGATGTAGATAATAATTGTTTTGTGCCACCGCCAGAAGTAAAGTCTAACTTTATAATGATTGAAAAAAAATCAAATATATCATTTGATGTTAAATTCAATAAGTTTATTAAATTAATTTTTTCTTCAAAAAGAAAAACATTATATAACAACTTAAAATCAAAATATTCTAAAGTACAAATAATGGATTTATATAAAAATATGGGTTTAGATAAAAGCCTTAGGGCAGAAGAATTATCATACAGTGATATCGAACTAATATATAAATATATTGAAAAATAACTATGTATAAAAAAGCATTTGGCAAAATAAATATTATTTTAAAAGTACATAATAAAAAAGCTAATGAATCAAAACATCAGATAGATTCAGTTATGCAAATCTGTAATAAAGTATATGACAAGATTAAAATTAAGCCAGCTAAAAATTTTGATGTTAAATATGTAAATTCATATAAACAAAATATTTCATTTGATGATTGTAGTATTTCTAAAATTGTGAAATGATTTAAAAGCAATTTCCCAAATAGTAATACAAATTTTCAAGTGAATGTAATTAAGAATATACCAATAAATTCAGGATTTGGCGGCGAATCAACAGATGCAGCTTTTGTTCTTAGTTTTTTAATTTGCAAAAACAATATACCTGAATTGACTAATAAACAAATCAAAGATATAGCTATCAATGTTGGTAGTGATATTCCTTTTTTCTTAAGTAGAGCACACACTGCGCACGTTACTGGTTTTGGTGATGAAGTTAAAATAATTAAAAAAGCGCAAGTTCATTATAAGATCTATCCAATAAAGGAAAAATGCAGTTCAAAAAATATATATGAAGCTTTGGACAAAGACACAAATTTTCAATCAAAATATACAAGTAGTTCATTATATGTTGATGTTCTTAATAATGAATATACATTTACTGATTATTACAATGATTTACAAAATTATGTATTTCAACTTTATCCAGAAGTTAAAAAGCATTATGATAAATTGAATAATTTTGCAAAACATCCAATAATAGTTAATGGAGCGGGTTCTTATTTAATTATCTTTAATTCCGATTATTAATTTTCTTAGCAAACACTAAATCTTTTTTAAATGTGATCTTAAAGTTTAATGGTGAGCCATCATATAAATTCCTTTTATTTAATTTAAGGTTCAATGAAGAAAATAAGTCATTACCATTTTGTTGTTTATCATTTCAATATTTAAATTGAAATGATTGAGGCGTTTGAACACAATATATTTTATCCCTAGAAATATATTTGATATTATTATCGATCGTAATAATTGAGTCAGAAAGTTTTACGCATGCACAAGCATAACCTTCTTTTTTTGAAACACTAATACTTTTATTTATTAATTCATTTGTAACAAAAACACGATCACCATCTAAAGTAACGATAATATCATTAGGTTTTAAATTATTGATAATATATTTCATACCAATATTTAATGATTGTTGACGAGAAATTTTACTTCCAACAATAATAGAAATTTTTTTATTTGTTTTATATTGCTTTTCAATTATTGTTTTTTCATTTTCATTAACAATTAAAATAATTTTATTTATTAGTTTATTTTGTAAACAAGTACTTGCAACAAAATTAAAAACACGTTTTTTATTAATTAAGGATAAATTTTTTGATTGCGTGTTCTTAAATCTTTGACCTTTTCCAGCTAAAAGAATAAGTGCATAAACCATTATGCAATTCCTTTTTGTGATTTTGTCAAATTAATTAAATTAATTAAAACCATCATGACAGTCATAGGGCCAACACCACCAGGTACAGGTGTTATTAAATCAACTTTATCTTTTACATCTTCAAAATCAACATCACCGCAAGTTTTGTTATCTGGTAATCTATTAATACCTACATCAATAACTGTAGCACCTTGTTTTACAAAATTTTTATTAAAAAATTTTGGACTACCAATAGCAGCGATTAAAATATCAGCATTTGAACAAATTTGTGCTAAATTTTTGGTATGTGAATGACAAATTGTTACGGTTGCATTTTCAAGTAATAGTAATCCAGCCAAAGGTTTACCTACTATATTACTTCTTCCAACAATAACAACATTAGCACCATCTAAATTAACTTTTGAACGTTTTAATAATTCAATAACCGCTGCAGGCGTACAATTTTTTAAACTAATATCATGTTTTTTAGCAGTTCATAACTTTCCAACATTTTTTAATGTAAAACAATCAACATCTTTTTCTGGTGATATCTCTTCCAAAACATGTTCTTCATTAATTTGTTTTGTTAAAGGTAGTTGAACTAAAACACCATTAATATTTTTGTCATTATTCAATTTATGAATTTCTTGAATTAGTTCCTCTTCAGAAATAGTATCTGGAAACCTATATAACAAATTTTTACAATTTAAACCTTCAAGAAGTTTCATTTTATTACGAATGTAAATATTACTACTTGGATTGTCTCCAACTTGTATAATTGCTAAAGTAGGAACTATTCCCTTGGCAAATAATTCATTTATCTGCTGCCTTATTTCTTCTTTCATTACAGAAGCAATCTGTTTTCCATCAATTAATCTCATAACATTATCTATATAATAGATAATATATTTTATTATGATTACTTCTCGAAAAATATTATTTGGTGAAAGTATTGATTTTCACAAATTAATTAAATGTAAAAATAGTTCTATTATTTTAAGCGATGTAAAAATTAGATCTGAATATCAAATTAAAGCGCATTCAGATGGTGATTTAGTTATGCATGCAATAGCTAATGCAATTTTAGGCGCATGTGGGAAAGGTGATATAGGACTTTATTTTCCTGATAATAAAAAAGAATATAAAGGTATAGATTCTACACTAATTTTATTATTTGCAATATCACAATTACCTAAAGATTTTAAAATTAATAATATTGATTTAACGATCATTTTTGATAAAACTAAATTATCATCATATCGCGATAAAATGGTTAAAAACTTAAGTATATTAACAAAGTGCAAAGATATAAATGTTAAATTTACAAGATTTGAAGACGATGTAGAAATGATTGGTTGTTCTTGCATTGTATCAATCATCAAAAATAAATAACTTGAATTCTCATAAGAGATATTAATAAAAAAAGAGCGTGTGTCGACGCTCTTTTTTAAAACTTATAAGAATAAATTATCTTTTATTAACTGATTCTTTGAAGTCTTTTCCAGCACGTAATTTAATTCTGTTAGATGCAGGAATAGTAATTTTCTTGCCAGTAGCTGGGTTGATACCTTTTCTAGCTTTAGCACGAACAATAACTAATTTACCTAAACCGAATAGGTTGAATTCTCCATTTTTCTTTAATTCTTGTTTAATGTAAGAATTCATTCATTTAATAAATTTATCAGTTTCAGTTTTAGCCATTCCTGTAGCTGCAGCTACATCATTAGTTACTTCTTTTAAAGTTTTAATTTTAGACATTTTTTTCTCCTTTATGTGCATATTATATAACATTTTGACTATTTTTTCAATACTTTTTTACTTAAAACAGTGTTTTAGGCTTGTTTATAAAAACACGTTTATGAGCAGTTTGCTTATGTAATTTTTCAATTCTATTTTTTGCTGTTTTGCTTATTGGTTTACCTACTAAATAATTATCGATTTCAACATAGCTAACTTTTAATTCTTTTTCATCAGTTTGGCCTTTATATAAACCTGCTGTTGGAATTCGATCAATAATTGATTGAGGAACTTTTAAATATTTACTAATTTCATATACATTACTTTTAGTTAACGAAGCAATAGGTGCAAGGTCTCCTGATACATCTCCAAATTTTGTAAAATATCCTACATAAATTTCATCCGCATTGGATGTGCCAACAACTAAAAGATTTTTCTCTTGTGCAATGCCATATAAGCAAATTGAACGCAATCTAACTTTTAAATTATTTAGTGAAAGTTTATTTTTAACGTTTATCAAAAATTTAATTTTTTGTAAACTTTGTAATAAGTCAATTCGATTAATTTTTATATTGAATGACTTTTCCAAATCTTTTAAATATTTTAATTCCTCTTTATTTTGTTGAAAATAAAAATAATAAGGATATATCTTTATATTTTTAATTTGTTTGCATAATGCTAAACAGCATGCAGAATCTATACCACCAGAGACGCCAATAACAACACCGTCTTTTTTAGCATTTGTAATTTCTTTACTAATTCAATTTGTTAAATTGTCAATTTGTTTTTTTATTTTATTATTCATATTAATCTATCACCATTTCATTTCCATAAATTAGTAATGTATCACCTTTTGCACCGCCAAGCTTTTTAATTTTATTTTCGACATCTAAATTTTTAATTTTTTGGTTAAATCTAATTATATTATCATTGGTTTTTAAAGGAATACGGTTGGACCAATATTCTAAATATTTAGATTTAATTTCCCATGTATGATCATCAATTTGATTTATTTGAACATGTTCCTTATAATCAATTTGTTTCTTAAGTTCAATAATTTTTATTTTCTTTTTATTTTCAAATTTTATTTGTTGTTTTTTTACATCAACATACAAATTGTAAATTCTATTTATCAATTCTTGAATGTTGGTTTTGTTTTTAGCACTGATAACTAAAACTTCTTTGTGCCCAACAACTTTCTTAAGTTTTTTTAATTGTGTTTCAGCATTTTCACAATCTATTTTATTAGCAACAATTAATATTGGTTTTTTTAATAATTCAGCATTATATTGTTGCAATTCAAATTGAATTGTTTTATATGCTTGTTCAATATCTATATTATCATCAATATTTAATGAAATTAAATGGATTAAGATAGAACATCTTTCTATATGTTTTAAAAATTCATGTCCTAGTCCTTTACCTTTAGATGCGCCAGATATTAACCCTGGAATATCTGCAACAACCATTTTTGTATTTTTATATTCACAAATGCCAAGGATTGGATTTAATGTTGTAAACTCATAATTAGCAATTTTAGGTCTAGATGATGTTATAGCACTTATCAAAGTAGATTTTCCAGCATTAGGAAGACCAACTAAACCTATATCAGACATATATTTAATAACAAATCTTGCTTTTAATGATTCGCCTATATCACCATTTTCATATAGATTAGGAATTTTATTTTGTGCATTAGCAAATCAACCATTGCCATGGCCACCTTTTCCACCATTACAAATAACTTTAGTTTCACCGTGTTTTAAAATCTCAACTACTTGTTTACTAGTAGTTTGGTCAAAAATAACAGTTCCTAGTGGAACATGGATAACATTATCTAAACCTCTTTTACCACTAGCTAATTTAGTTGCACCGTTTTCTCCATTTTGAGCAGTAATCCGTTTATAGTTTTTAAGATGTAATAAATCATTAACATTATGATCGCCAAAAACAATGATGTCACCACCATCACCACCATCACCACCATATGGTCCACCATATGGATTATGTGCTTCTCTTCGTCAAGCAACGATTCCATTGCCACCATTACCAGCTTTTAATTCAATAAAACATTCATCAACAAGTTTCATGATTTAATTAATTTCTTTAGTTAATTGAATAATAATACCAGATAAATTGTCATTTGAATGATTATTTAATGCTTTTTTAATAGTTTGTGGCACTACATCTTCAAATTCATTTGATCCTAATTTATGAATAACTTCGTTTACATAAGATAATTCAATAAAGTTATACAAACCATCACTACTTAAAAATATAACATCATTATAATCAACTTTAAATGTTGAATAACTAAACTTCATACGTTCATGCTTAATATCAGAAGAATCGATAAAATTAGTTAAAGATAGCAAATTATTTGCATTTGCTTTAAAACTAATTTGTGGTGCATGATTATCAACTAAAAAATTAAACAAATTATGATCTTTAGTTTTTACAAATCATTTATATTGGTTCATCGAAAAATGATATAAACGAGAGTCACCAATATTAAATACATAAACATTCATATTAGAAATTAAACATAAAACAATTGTCGTTCCTACACGAATTTCTTTTGTTTTGAATAAATTATTTAACTGCGATGAAGCAAATTGCAAAGTTTTTTTAAATCATAATTTAGGAAACAATATATGTTTTCTATGAGAAAAACAAGTTTTAAAAGCATTAACAACTAATCTTGAAGCTTGGTCACTATTTTTTTCACTACCTATACCGTCACAAACAATAGCAAGACATTGATTGGTATTATTAATACCGATATAAACAGCATCTTCATTGTTTGTTTTAATCCCTTTATCTGAAGATATAGAACACATGTATTTAAATTTGTTTTTCATATTTAGCTCTTAATTGACCACAAGCAGCTTGAATATTCTTGCCACGTCCTAATCTTACTGTAACTACTATATTATTCTTACTTAATTCATTTTTAAATAAGTTTATCTTATTACTTGTACTAAAAGAATTTTTTGATGTTATGTTATAAGGAATTAAATTTACAAAACATAATCTATTTTTAGCAATCTTAATTAATTCATTTAGACACTCATCAGTATCATTTAAATCACGAAGCATAATATATGAAAGCATTACTTTATGGTTTGTAAGAGCAATGTATTTATCAACAGCAGACAGCAAACTTTTAAGTGGATATGCTTTGTTAATAGGCATAATTTTATTTCTTACACTATCAATAGGGGCATGTAATGAAATAGCTAAATTCATTTGTGGTTGATCTTTTGCATATTGTAAAATTTTAGGAACAACACCACATGTTGAAATTGTTACATGTCTTGCACCAATACCAATACCGTAAGGATCATTAATAATTTTTAGTGCAGTCATTAAATTTTCGTAATTATCAAAAGCCTCACCTACGCCCATGAAATCTATGTTACTTACCCTGCCTTTTTCCTCATTTCGTAAATATTCATTTATTATGTAATATTGTAAAACTATTTCGTATGGTTCTAGTTTTCTTACAAGTTTTAATAG
Source organism: uncultured Ureaplasma sp. (assembly GCA_902800015.1). Classification (GTDB taxonomy): domain Bacteria; phylum Bacillota_I; class Bacilli_A; order Mycoplasmatales; family Mycoplasmoidaceae; genus Malacoplasma_A. Next base: position 10,227 of record CADCCU010000003.1, read on the forward strand.
ACCACTTGCACAAAATTGGCATCCCATTGAACAACCAACTTCAGAAGAAACACAAATACTATTTCCTCAATCAAAATACATTAATACAGATTCAATATAATGTCCATCTTTCAATTTAAAAAGAAATTTAGTAGTTTTATCATTTTTATCAATTTGAATTTTTTCAATTGTAAATACATCCAAAGACAACTTATTTTTTAACATTTGAATAGTTGTTTTTGAAATGTTGTGCATTTCATCAAATGATGTTGCATGTTTTTTATAAATTCAATCATAGATCTGTTTAGCATTAAATTTTTTTGCATTATGATTAACGCAAAACTCTTCTAGTTGTTTAAGTGTAAAATTATAAAAAGATTTTTTTTCCATTATTTTATATTATGTGATAAAATGTTAAATAATTGTTTTGTAGCTTTCTCTGATCTTCCTGGTCTATTAACAATAACATATTGATAATATTTTTGCTGTTTGATTTCTCATTTAGCTTGTTCAACACGTTGTTTTATGATATCTTTTGATTCAGTAGCGCGTTTAGTTAGTCTTTTTTCTAATTCTTTTAAATTAGGCGGAACCACGAATATAGTTATTATATTACTATCTTTGTTTTTCTTACAAATATCAATAATTTGTAGTCCGCCTTTTGGTTCAATTTCTAAAAACACATTTTTACCTTGTGCTCTTACACTATCAACAAATTTTTTAGGTGTTCCATAGTAATTATCGGCAAATGTTGCGTATTCTAATAATTCATGAGATGCAATAGCTTCTTCAAATTGTCGCTTTGTAACAAAGAAGTAGTCCTTGCCATTTATTTCACCTTTACGTTTTTTTCTTGTAGTCATGGAAACGCTAAAAACTAAATTAAATTTACGCTCGTTAATAATTGGTGTTCAGATTGTTTTTTTACCTACACCACTTGGACCAGAAATTACAACAATTTTACCATTTTTATTTTTTTTCACAACTATCCTATCCTAATATCTTCTTGAGCATAATTGATATTTTTACCAAGTGATATTTTCTTAGTCCATGATAATAAAGAGTTGCTTACACCAAGTTGACCAACAAACATACAAATAACAAGTACAAATAATGCAATTGGTGAGGCTAAAGTTGTAATGCCTATTGTTAATCCAACAGTACCAAACGCTGAAGATACTTCATATAAACAATTTAAGAAATCAAATTGAGGTAAAGAGCCAATTTTAATGTCTGAGTTTTCTATAGTTGGAGTATACAAGATAATAATCACAGATAAGAACATTAATAATAAAGCAACAAAAAATACAACAAACGAATTAATTACTGTGTTTTTAGGAATGTTTCGTTTTAAAATTGATACGTTTGTTCTTCCTCTCATTATTGAAATGATTGTGGCAAATATTACAACTAATGTGGTTGTTCTTATACCACCAGCCGTTGAAGATGGTGATGCACCAATAAACATCATCACTATATATACAGAATGTGTGCCAGTAGTAAATAAATTCTGATTAATAGTTGAAAAACCAGCACTACGTGTAGAGATAGTATTATAAAAAATTGATCAACATTTATTAAATGTCTCATTGTCTCCTCAGAATTTTTCTGTAGAAGTATTGTTTATACCGGCAAGAGTTATATGTCCGACATTTGTAGCACCAAATTCAAAACTATATGCAAAAATTAAACATATACCCAAGATAATAAAGTAAGAACTCAAGCAAACTTTACTAAATAAAGTCAATTTATAATTAATATTCTTTTTCTTTAATCTTATCTTTTCATAAATATCAAATATTAAAGGATAACCAATACCACCAATAATAATTTCAAACATTGTAAATAATTGGAAAATAACATTTCAGTCATTTCTAAATGCAGCAATAGAAATATTCTGTTGGAAGACATCAAAACCAGCGTTATTCATTGCACTAAATGAACAGAACATTCCTTGTCAAATAGCTATGCCATAATTATTGTGAGCATCAATAAATTCAGGTAGATCATAGGTAATATTCATATTATTACCAAGATCTCGCACTCCTTGGACATGAATTGGCATTCAACATAGTCAAAAAGAATAAATAAAGCCAAAAAATATTTGGACTGTTATGATGAATAAAACACTGAATCGAATAGACTTAAATGTGTTATTTAATTTTGTGGTACCTCGTTCAGATTGCAATAAAATAATTTGTTGTAATTTAATACTATCGCTTTTTCGGAAAAAATTTCAAATAACATAAAATAAAGAGATAATTCCTATACCACCAAATCAAAGTAATAAGAAAACAATAAATTCACCAAAGAAATTAAAAAATGTACTTACATTAACACATGTAAGTCCTGTATCTGTAAATGCGCTGCAAGCAATAAATAAAGCATTTCAAAAAGTATATGGATGTGTTCCTTCAGTTGTTTGGTTAGGGATGTCTCATGAACTATGTGTTAATGGTGTGTATAAAAAAATAGCACCAACTAATATCACAAAAATATAAACACGAAAGAACAGATTAAAAATAGTTTTACCTAAAAGAATGTTCTTTACAATCCGCAAAATTTTCCTAATCTTTATATCTTTGTCACTCGTCCTTAACATAATTAGTTAAATATTTAATAATTATAAATTATAATACATATATTAAAATTATGTTGAAAAAAGAATATTTTATTTTAGGTTGTGGAACATTCGGTGCTACAGTTGCAAAACATTTAGATCAAGCAGGTGTTAATATTGTTGTGGTAGACAATAATAAAGAAGTTATTGAAAAAGCTGGAAAAAAATATTCATATGCAATCTGTGCTGATACTACAAATATAGATGTTTTAAAAGATTTAGGTATTGCTAAAGCTGCATGCATTATTTTGGGTATAAGTAATGTTGAAGATTCAATTACTACATGCGCAAACTTAATTCAACTTGGTGTTCAAGGTGTTATTATTGGACGTGCTAAAAATGAATTACATGCTCGTGTTTTGAGAACATTAGGCGTTGAGCGTGTTTCTTTGCCTATTCAAGAATCTGCAGAACTTGTTGCTTTACGAGCTTTATATAACTTTACTGAGAGTGTATATAGTTTAGATCATAGTTTAAGTTGAACAAAAGTTACAGTTGCTAATGAAGAATGTACACTTCACCCAATTAAGATTTTAAATTTAAGAAACACTTATCATGCAAACATTTTATATGTATTACATAATGATAAGTTAACGTTTCCAGTAGATCCTAATATGCATTTAGCTATTGGTGATATTGTGGCTATTATGTGTCCTGATGGAGATTTAAATGAGGCTATAAATTATTTTTCAGGATTAAATACTAAGAAACGCAAAAAATAGTATAAATAATTTTTAATATGTCAAGAGTTAAAAACCTTGAGGCTTCATTGTTAGCCTTTGATTCGAAAAACACTGAACATTTTAAACAACAATTAAAACTTATTCATAATTCAGGAATACAAAATATTCATTATGATGTAATGGATGGCAAAAATGTTCCTAATGTTGCTTTTGGTACAGAATGATTAAAAGAGCTTTATGTAGATGGTTTTAATGTTACTGTTCATTTCATGGTGAATAAACCACGAAAATACTTTAATCATTTTTGCACTTTTCCATTTAATAATTTAAGTTTTCAACCTGAACAAATTTCTAAATTAAATGCATTATTATTGTTAAAAAAGATTAGAAAAAACGGTCGCAAGTGTGGTTTGGCTTTTAAACCAGATACCAATTTATTAAAGTATAAACGATTAATAAAACATTGCGATTTTGTAACAATTATGGGAGTAGAACCAGGATTTGGTGGTCAAGAATTTTTAAAGGATATAACATTAAAAAATTTGAGAACCATTAATGATATTAAGAGGGAAATTAACCCAAATCTTATTATTGAATTAGACGGCGGGGTTAATTTTGATGTTATTAAATTAACCTCAAAATATGTGGATACATATGTGTCTGGTAGTTTCCTATTAAAGCAAGAAAAACCACAAGAACTACTAGATTTTATTAAATCTATTTAATAATTTCGACATTATTAAAAAATATATATCATTTAATATAATAAAATCACAGAATAACTAATTATGAAAGATATTGACAAAGACGAATTTGAAAGACTACAGCTTGAGCCAACAAAAGCTATAAATCCAGAAGATATTAGACACGCAACAGAATGACCAACTGATGAAGAACTTCGTAGCTATACTTTAGAAGAATTAACTTATATGATAGAATACGAAGACTATCCAGAAGATGTTGTGGAGAGAATTAAGTATTATATTACTCTTAAGAAGTAGTTAATGTTTGTTAATCTTCTTACTCATTCATATTTCTCATTATTAATGTCATCAATTTCTATTGATGACATTATTCACTATGCAATAGCAAACAAACAAAAATATGTATGTTTGACTGACTTTAACAATATGTATGGGGCAATGGAATTTTATAACAAAGCCCATCAAAATAATTTGATTCCTATTATTGGTCTACATATTGTTTTTAATAATCATGATGTTTATTTAATTGCTAAAGATAACAAAGGATATAAAAATCTTTTAAAAATATCTTCTAATGTAATGACAAACCAATCTTTTAATATTAAAAATTATATTGATTCTTTATTTGTTATAGCAGATGATATAGATAAAATTTCTTGATTAAAACAAAAAGAAAATGGTTTTAGTTTAAATCAGTCAAAAACAAATCCAATCGCTGCTCGCCCATGCTTCTATGAAAACAAAGAAGATGTTATTTATGTTAATGCACTAAATGCTATTGCTAATGAAAAGAAATTAGAAGATTATGATAATGATAAACAATTAAATGATTTATATCTGTTAAATGAAGACTCAGCTAAAAAAATGTTTTCTAAACAAGCTCTAGATAATTTAGCTAAAGTAATTAAAAGTTCGTCATGAGATCTTGAATTAAATAAGAAGCATTACATGATAAAATATCAACAAGGCAAGCAGAGTAATATTTTATTGCAAACAATGTGCCTTGAAGCTTTAACTAAATTGTTTGGAAATAAAGATAAGATCCCTAAAGAGTATTTATATAGATTAAAATATGAACTGGATACCATCAATAAAATGGGATTTGATGACTATTTTTTAGTAGTTCAAGACTATGTGAATTACGCAAAAAATGCTGGCATCATTGTTGGACCAGGACGAGGAAGTTCAGCTGGCAGTCTCGTTGCATATTTATTAGGCATCACTATTGTTGATCCAATTAAAAATGATTTAATCTTTGAAAGATTTTTGAATCCTGAACGGGTAACTATGCCAGATATTGATGTTGACTTTATGGATGATAGAAGAAATGAAGTTGTCCAATATTTATTTAATAAATATTCAAGAAACAATGTTGCTCATATTATTATTTTTCAAAGAATGAAAGCTAAAATGGTTATAAGAGATATTGGCCGAATTCTTGGCATGAATAGAACCATTATTGATTCTATTTGTAAATTATTAACCGACCATTTTGAAACTATTGAAGAAAATTCAAAATCAGGTAAACTGTTAAAAAAATATGAAAAAGAGTATCCAGAATTATTTAAATTAGCTTTTAAACTACAAAATTATCCAAGACAGATAGGTATTCATGCTGCTGGAGTAGTTCTATCATCTGTTAATTTAACTGAAATTATTCCTGTTCAAGAAAGCACAGATGGGTTGCTATGCACACAATATTCAATGGAATATTTAGAACCATTAGGTCTAATAAAAATGGATATTCTTGGTTTGATTAATCTAACAACATTAAATCAAGCAATAATTAACATAGAGAAAAATCATGGTAGAAAAATTGATTTATATAAAATTCCATTAAATGACCATAAAGTATTTGACTATATTGCACAAGGTCACACAACTGGTATATTCCAATTAGAATCTGCTGGAATGACTAATTTAGTGATGCGAATAAAACCAAAGAATATCGAAGATATTTCTATCTGCTCTGCTTTGTATAGACCGGGACCACAAAAAAACATTGATACTTTTTTAAAAAATAGAAATAATCCAAAAGATATTAAATATTTGAATGATGATGTTAAAAAAATACTTGAACCTACAAGCAACATAATCATTTATCAAGAACAAGTTATTCAAATGGTGCAAAAAATTGCAGGATTTTCTCTTGCACAAGCTGATTTATTTAGAAGAGCTATTTCTAAAAAACAAGTTGATAAGTTATCGGGTTTGAAAAAGTCATTTATTGAAGGTGGAATTAAAAATGGTTATTCCGAGACCAAAGTTAATGAAATATTTGATTATATTTTTGAATTTGCTAACTATGGATTCAACCATTCACATTCATTAGCATATTCATATGTAAGTTATTGACTTGCATATATTGCATATTATTACCCTCTTGAATTTTATTCAACATTATTAATGAGTAATGATGCAAGTATTGAAAAAGTTGCACAATACATAAATGAGGTAAAAAATTCAGGTATTGAAGTATTGCCGCCTGACATCAATTTATCTGAATATTCTTTTAGTATTTACAACGGAGAAAAAATTGTTCTTGGTTTTAATATGACTAAAGGCATTGGTGTTAATGCTTGTGAAAAAATATTAAAAACAAGACAATCACAAAAGAAACATAAATTTGAGAATTTAATGTTATGTATAAGAGATTTAAAGAATAATGGTGTTACATTTAATTTAATCAAATTATTAACAGAAAGTGGATGTTTTAATTCTTTAAATAAAGATCACAATTGATTCTGATTGATTAATAACATTAAAGTTATTTATGATAATTGTGACACAATCGGTTTAGATGGTAAACCTGTTATTTCAATGGCATTTAATAATGCTAAACCAACAAATGAAGATTTATTAGCAATTAACGAAAAGCAATATCAGTTATTAGGTATTTCATTTGCTGAGCATCCTATTGTTAAGATTAAAGCTCAATATAAAGATTTAAAAATCCAAACGTTAAAAGAAATAGCAAACGATAATATACAATCATTCTTTAGGACTATTTGCATAATTGTTGGTATTAGAGAAATTACTGACTCTAAAGGTCATAAAATGGCTTTTTTAAAAATTGAAGATGAAACCAAATTAGCAAATGGCGTTGTTTTTGGATCAGTATACCCTAAAATAGCTGATCAATTGAAAAATAAAGAAGTTGTTGCTTTAAGTGTAAGAAAAGATTTAAAAAAAGAAGGCAATTTAATTATTCTTAATGCGCATAAGATAAATACAATATAATTGTATTTAGATATGACAAAAAAGAAGGCAATTGCTATAGATGGTAACAGCTTAATGTATCGTTGTTTTTATGCAACATATAACCAATTGGAATATTATCAAAAGCATAATTTAAAGCCAATGAATGCTTTTAATTTATTTGTCTATTCAATTTTAAAATTGATAAACGCTAACCATTATGATTATGCAGTAATTGCTTTTGATCATGGAAAAACAACCTTTAGAACTGAAAAGTATGAAAAGTATAAAGAGGGTCGTAAACCAATGCCTGATGGTTTAGTAAGCCAACTAGAAGATATTAAAAATTCAGCTAAATTAATGGGAATTATTGGTATGGAACTTCCTAGATATGAGGCAGACGATATTATTGGTAGTTTTGCTAATCTAATGAACAAAAACAATGTTGAAGTAGAAATTTATTCATCAGATCGTGACATGTTACAATTAGTTAATAATTTAACTAAAGTTATGATGTTTAAATCTGGTGTAAGTGTTACTGACGAATACAATACCACAAATTTTAAAGATAAGTTTATGGGATTATTACCTGAACAAATTACTGATTACAAAGGAATTGCAGGAGATAATTCTGATCGTTTAAAAGGTATTCAAGGCATCGGACCAAAAACAGCAGTGAATATGTTATTAAAGTATCATGATATTGAAAATTTATATAAACATGTTGATGAATTATCAGAAAAAACAAAAAATAATCTATTAAATAATAAACAACAAGCAATTGATTGTAAAGAATTAGCAACAATATTAACTAATCTTTTTGATCAAAAAGATATTAAAGAGTTTGCTCATACATCTATTTTATATGATGAGTTATATAAGATAGCGGAAGATAATAATTTAAATCATTTAAAAAATTACATTAAAAAGAACGAGAGATTATTTTAATTATGCCAGAGCTTCCTGAAGTCACTACAATTATTAATGTTTTAAAGAATACTACTTTAATAAACAACAAAATTAAAAGTGTTGATGTTTTAATTCCTAAAGTCATACAAAATGCTTCAATTCAAAAATTTAAAAATTTTTTTATTAATGAAAAAATTATTAATATTGAACGATTAGGTAAATACATAATTTATAAATTAACTAATAAAAAGGTATTTGTATCGCATTTAAGAATGGAAGGCAAATTTTTTTATGGTGAAACAAATAATTTAAAAGATTTGCCTCATTTAATGGTTTTATTTAATTTTACTAATAGTAACAGCCTTGCATATTGTGATTCTCGCATGTTTGGCACATTTTCTATTTATCATGAGGATGATTATTTAAATTCAAAAGAATTATCAAAAGTAAGTATTGATCCATTGGATAAAAAATTTACTGCTGAATTCTTATTTAATAAGATTCAAAATATTAATCGACCAATTAAAACAGTTTTATTAGATCAAACTATAGTGTCTGGTATAGGAAATATTTATGCAGATGAAATTTTATTTATGTGTAAAGTTCATCCATTAACAAAAGCAAAAAAAATAACAAAAAAAGAATGTGAACTAATCTGTAAACACTCTAAAAAAATTTTATTAGATGCAATTAAACATAAAGGCACAACTATATTCTCTTATAAATTTGATCGAAATCATTCTGGAGAATATCAACAATTTTTAAATATTCATCAAAGAGAAAATAAACCTTGTAAGATTTGTAAAACACCTATTGTTAAGATAAAAGTAAATGGTAGAGGTACATATTTTTGTCCAAAATGTCAGAAGGAGAGACAATGTTAGTTTGTATTACAGGAAAAATCGGTAGTGGAAAATCAACAGTTATAGACCAGTATACAAAATTAGGTTATAAAACATTTGAGATTGATAATTATATTCATTCCATTTATAAAGCTAATAAAATTGGTTATCAAAAAATTAAAGACGAATTTGGATCTGAATATGTTAATGATAAAGAAGTTAATCGTGCAAAACTTGGACAATTAGTTTTTAATGATAAAAAAGAACTTGACCGACTTAATGCTATTACATTACCATTAATAAAAGAAAAGATTTTGTCTTTGCAAAATAAAAAAGAAATAATTTTTATTGAATTGGGTATTTATATCACTAATGAGCAATATTTCAAGGATTGTTTTGATTTAGTTATTTTAGTTAAAGGAAAACAAGAACTTACTGATCAAAAGCTAAAAAAACTTTCTTGACATGGCAAAAAATCTTTAGTAAATTGGAACATTAAATTATTAAAAACAACTAATTTATTAGTTATTGATAATAACTCAACAATTGAGCATTTAAAAAACACAATAAAAAAATCAATAATCGATATTAAAAAACACAATAAAAAAATTGTTGAATAATTTCCTACATTTTATGTCGGAAACTTCTAGAAATAACATTTTATAGGCATTCAAAATATTGTAACCTACATTTTTGGCTGTAGGCAATGCTTTTTTTCAGAATTATTTGAAAAAATTTTTTACTATATTTCTTATTTTTTCCATTTTTGTAAATATACTAATCATACAGTTTGATTGAGGGTACTAAAATACCTATTAATTAAACTAACTTATTTAAATAGAAAGGGATAGTGAATAATGTTTAAAAATATTATTTTCTCAACGGTAAAAAAATATGACTTCACTATCAATTATAAATCCCTATATGATTTATATGCACCAATAATTGGTGACCAAACTATTGCTCTATATATTATTCTCAATAATGAAGCAGATAAACACCTTCAAGCTGGTACTACTTTTAGTACAATTGAATCTTTATATAAACAATTAAATTTAACATATGATTCATTCTTACAATTAAGAACTAAACTAGAAGCATTTCAATTATTAAGAACATATGTAGATGTAAGTAAAAAGTTATATTACTTTGAACTTATTGAGCCATTAAGTTTTAATAGTTTTATTCAAAATCAAAAATTTAGACATCTACTATATAAGAGTATTGGTCGTATTAACTATGAAAGATTAGAATACTTACATTCTAATAACCATTTACCTAAATCATTATTAAATGTGTCAACAAATTTTGATATTGTTTTTAAAGATTCTGAATTAAAACAGATTTATGAATTTAACTTTAATGATTTATATGAAAATATTATTAAGAAAACCCATCAAACAGTTTTATTAAATGATCAAGTTAAAGATTTAATCAACTTCTTCTTTAGCTCATATAGTTTGACTTTATCAGAAATTGAACATTGTGTTTACAACTCTATTATTCATAATCAAGACAAACAATTTGAAGTTGACTATAACTTATTACAAATAAACTTTAAAAAATATATTGATGAATCAAATAATATCGATATATTTAAACAAATTAAAGTTAATCGAAATGCAAAGATGTTTTATGACAATCTAAATGATGATGAATTACTAGAAATTTTTAATTCATATCAAAGTTTAAACTCTGAACATTATTATTTTGCTATTAAAAAAACAAGTTTAAGTGATGACGAATTAAAAATTATTAATAATTTACGTAATGTATATCATCTAAACGATAGTTTAATCAATTTGATGATTGATTTTAGCTTAAACAAAACAAATGGTAACTTAAATTCTACATATCTATATAAAATGGCAAAAACAGCTAATGGTGCTAACTTATTAGATATTACTTCTTTATATCAGTATTTAACAACTAAGAAAAACAATAAGATCAATGACATTATATGTCATATGGATAAAAAGGCATTAGATATTAAAAATGATGATGGCCCTGATTGATATTCAATGTTTAATGATCACTAATTATGTCTACAGATTTTTTAAAAGAATACAAAGATCTTTTTGAAGCAAGTTATATTAAGGAGTTAAACTTATCAGAACACGAAAAGTTAATTTATTTTCCGATCATTAAACAAATTGTAGATGAACAAAATTTATGTGATAAATTACCGCCAGATGTTTGTGTTAATGAAAATTTTACTCACACAAGATTAGCTAGAGACAATAACAATAAAATCATTGTTACTATTGTGCCTTGTTCAAAACATAAAAGGCAAAACAACTCTATTTATGATGATTTTGTTGAAATAGATAAAAAGAATTTAACAATGTCGCAATTATGTAATTCGCTTGTTGATGAAATGTGAGAATATTTACCTTCTAATAATGTATTAGATATTAATCTATCATATCCAGAAAAATTTAAGGTTTTAAAAGAACAAGATTTTTACAAAAATTCTAAATTACAGATTATTAATGCATTTTTAAATCCTGAATTTCAAGCTATAAAAAAAGATAATGATATATCTAAAATTAATGGAATTTATATCTACGGTTCTTATGGTGTAGGCAAAACATTATTAATGCATACTTTTTTGAATGCCTTACAAAATGAAAATTTAAAAACGATTTTTATTAAAACAGCCACATTATCAAAAATGCTAAAAAATAACTTTGATAAAGCTAATATCATTAATGAAAAAATTATTAATAATTTTAAAAAAGCTGATGTTTTAGTCTTTGATGATATTGGTGTGTCAGATAGTACTGAATGATTTATCAATCAGGTATTATTTGAAATTTTAGATGAACGATATAACACTAAAAAATTAACTTATTTTACTAGCAATTTTAGTTTAAAACATTTGTTTATAAAATTTAAATCTGCTTCTAAATTATCAGCCATCGATATTGATCGTGTTATTGATAGAATTAAAGCATTAACAAATAATACCGAAGTTGAGATCAAAGAAAAAAACCATCGATATTCTAACAATAAATAAAAAAATACCCAATGTTTGGGTATTTATTGTTTATGGAGGTGTCTGTCAGATTCGAACTGACGAATACGAAGGTTGCAGCTTCGGACCTTACCGCTTGGCTAAGACACCATTATTGATTATACCAATTAACAATAGATATATATTAGATAACCAATAATAATGCCTAAACATGCAGCAGAGATGCTAGATAAAATAATAACTATGCCATTGAACAAACGAGAGAATGAATTCTTGTTTTTATTTTTAATTCCTTCATTGTATAAATCGGCAAGTTTATCTAAATTTTTATTATCAGCTACTTCTTTAGTCTTATCCATTATAAACTAGCTATTTTTAACATTAACTACTTTTTTACCATTATAGTAACCACAATTTTTGCAAACATGATGTGGTTTAACAGGTTTACCACATTTCTTGCATGTAGTAACTGTTGGTTTAGACAAAGCTAAATGGCTTTTACGCATTCCTTTGCGAGACTTACTTACACGTCTTTGTTGTACTGCCATAATTCTCCTTGATGTTGTTATATTATACACAATTAATTAAGAATATATAATATAGTCATGGCAAAACTTAAAAAGATTAATTTAACTAAAGAAGTTCTTGAGGACGTTGTTGTTAATTTAATTAACTACGTTCCTGGTATTTCTAAAGAATCTAAACCAATAGTTGAAATTTGTCAAGTTGATGTTCCTTATATAAAAATTACTATCAAACCAATTGACGATATTACAAATGTTTATGATTTGTGTAAAAAATTACAAGATTTGGTTTATTATCACATTTTAACTAATTTTGATTTAGAAAAAATTAAGGTGGATGTTTTAGCTATATAGTATATTCTTTATATATAATATATTCACTTTCATAGTTTTATTATGACGAAACTAGGTATAAACGAATTAAAGAAAATGTTTATTAATGGCGGTTTAGCAATTGGTAAACAATTTGAATACATTAATAAACTAAATGTATTCCCAGTTCCTGATGGCGACACCGGCAGTAATATGAAAATTACAACTGAAGGTGCAACTAACACAATTAATTCTGCTGTTTTTAATGAACTTTCATCATTTGGTAAGGCTTATTCACGTGCATTATTAATGAATGCTCGTGGTAATTCTGGTGTTATTTTTTCACAAATCATGAAAGGTTTTGTGTCAACATTCAAACCTGAAGCAACCGAATTGTCTTTAAACGAACTATTTAATTCATTCGTAGCCGCTAAGGAACAAGCTTACAAAGCTTTATCTTCCCCTATTGAAGGTACAATTTTAACAGTCATTCGTATGACTGCTGAAGGCTTAATAGCTAAAAAGGATTCAATTAATACAATTGAAGAACTATTTGAATTAGCAGTTAAACTTTCAAATGAAGCTTTAGAAAAGACCCCAGATTTATTACCACAACTTAAAAATGCAAACGTAGTCGATTCAGGCGGTTATGGTTTATGTTGTTACATTCAAGGAATGAGCGATGTTGTTTCTGGTAAAAAATCAGATACCACTTCAGTTACTAACATTAAAACTACTGTATCTAATAAAAATGATTTTATTAATGATGGTAATGACAATAATGAAGGTTTTGGTTATTGTTGTGAATTTATCATGACTATTGGTTCAAGGGTTGAACTTCACCAAAAAGATAAAGATAAATTCGATGTTAATAACCTTAAAAAAGAATTATTAAAAATCGGCAATTGCTTAGTAGTAGTTGTTGATGAAGATATTGTTAAAGTTCATGTTCACTCTATATGACCATATAAAGTGTTACAAATAGGCTCTCGATACGGTGAATTTAATAAAATTAAAATCGAAAACATGACTTTGCAATTCATGGAAAACAATCCAGGAACAACTTTAGAAGAATTAACAAAAAAGAAAAAAAGTGGCTCTAAGAATGCACTTAATAAACACCTTGATTCTAAAACTAAAGTTATTGTTACTGTTCCTACTGATGAAATGGAAAAATTATTCCATGAATCGTTACATATTGATTATGTAATTAATTATTCAATTAATGGTAATCCATCTATTCAAGAATTTTTAAATGCTTTTAAAGCAACAAATTCAAAAAATATTATTCTAATTGTTGATGATTCAAATGCATTATTAGCTGCTAACCAAGCTGTTAAATTAATGGGTAGCAAGTATAAAATTACCGTATTTTCATCAAATAATATAGCAGTAAGTTATTTAGCATGCAAATGTTATACAGCATCAGCTACCTATAGTGATAATGTTAAAAAAATCCATAAACAAATTCGTGTAAACTTTGGTAAGATTGCAATCGCAAGTAAACGTGCTAAATATGGCCGTGTAAAAGTTTTGCCAAATGATTATATTGGTTTTTTTAATAAGAAATTAGTAATTTCAAAGAAATCACAATTTAGCGTTGTTAAATACATCTGTGATTTAGTTGTTAAGAAAAGTAAGAAGAAAAGCGTTGTTAAGCTTTTTGTTGGTACAAATGTAACTATTGAAAACATTCGTAAGATTCAAAAATATCTTTCAGAAAACTATTCTCTAAAAACAAAAGTTATCCCTTCTGGTCAGACTCTTTATAACTATCATATTGTTATTTAAAAACGTTAATTTGAGAAGGCTAATATAAAAAAATAATCAAAATATTGTTTTTTATTGTATTATTTAAGTACAATTTGCTTTTTGAGATTGCTGATACACCAAAAGATGTTGTCACGTATCAGGGAACTTATTAGCAATTGTTAAAAAACAAGAATCGAGGAGACAACAGTATAAAATATGTATCAAGAACTACGTATAAAATTATTCTCTTATGATCCAGATTTATTAGAAAAATCTGTTAAGAACATAATTGAAATATCTAAAAATACAAACTGTACATTAAAAGGTCCTATTCCATTACCTACTAAAGTAGAAAAATTTACTATTTGTCGTAGTGTGCATGTAAATAAACCTTCAATGGAACAATTTGAACGTCGTACACACAAAAGATTGATTATCTTGTCAAACACCAATGCTAAAACAATTGAAAGCTTAAAAAGATTAACTATTCCTACAGGAGTAGAAATCCAAATTAAGTTATAGTGTCAGGAGTTTACTATGAGATATATAATCGGTAAAAAATTAGGCATGGTTCAAGTGTTTGCAGTAGATGGAAAATTATTCCCAGCTACTGTTGTACAATGTGAAGACAACAAAGTTATCAACAAAAAGAATAACCAAATCACTATTGGTTTTCAAGAGATTGATGAAAAGAAATTAAATAAACCTCAAAAAGGTTATTTTAAAAAATTAGGTGTTAAACCTTATAAAATAATTGCTGAATTTGCAAATGCAGAAGCATCAATTAAAGCTAATGACATCATCAATATTAATACTTTTAAAAAAGGTGAATATGTTGATGTTCAAGGCATTACCAAAGGTCGTGGATATACTGGAGCTATTGTAAGATGAAATTTTAAAATTGGTCCTATGTCACATGGAGCTGGTTATGTTCACCGTTATCAAGGTTCAATTTCATTTGGTCGTGGTGGTAGTCAAGGTCAAAGAGTTCCTAAAGGAAAGAAAATGGCTGGACATTATGGTCATGAAGTTGTAACAACTGAAAATTTATTAATTTTAGATTTAATTCCAAAGAACAATGTAATTTTAATCTTAGGTGCAATCCCAGGACCAAAGAATGGTATTGTAATGATTAAATCTTCAGTTAAAAAACCAAATGATAAAAAGGAATACACAATCATTAGTAAAGAAATCAAAGAAGATATCTTAAAAGCTAATGAAGCTCTTGAAAATAAAGAGGCAGTATTTGAAGCTAATAAAGAAGCTGAGGAAGCTGAAAAGAAAAAAGAAGCAGCCGCCGCAGCAGAAAAAGCCGCAGCAGCCGCATCAGCTAAAAAAGAAAAAGAAGCCGCTGAAAAAGCTAAAGCTGCAGAAGCTAAGAGTGCTGGAGAAGCTAAGAAATAAGGAGATTAGTTATGGATAAAAAAGTTAAATTAATCAACCTTAAAGGTGAAGTTATTAAAGAAGTTGGTTTTAATAAAGACCTACTAGTTGCTAAGATTGCTAAGCAAGCAATATTTGATACAGTTATTGCTGAGCAAGCATCAAAGAGACAAGGAACACACTCAACTTTAACTAAAGCTGAAGTTAGAGGTGGAGGTCGTAAACCATTTATGCAAAAACATACTGGTAATGCCCGCCAAGGTTCTATACGTAACCCACAATGAGTAGGTGGTGGTATTGTATTTGGTCCTAAACCAAACCGTAACTACAATAAGAAAGTAAATGCTAAAGTAGTTCATTTAGCATTCAAATCTGTTGTTACTGAAAAATACAATGATGAAAAAATCTATCTACTTGAAGATACATCAATAAAAAAACCTAACACAAAAACTGTTGCTCAATTACTAAAAAAACTTAATGTTTATGGTAAAAAGGTTCTTTTCGTCATTAACAAGGAATCTGATGTGTTAAATAAATCTGCTAGAAACATCAATAAAGTTGCTATTAAAAAATTCAACCAAGTTTCAACTACAGATGTTATGAATGCTAACATTCTTGTAATTGAAAATAAAGCTTGTGAAGAATTAGGAAAGGTATATTGCTAATTATGAATATTACACGAGTATTAATTAAACCTTTATTAACTGAAAAATCATACGCATTAAATTCTAATGAGGTTAAGCAATATGCTTTTTTAGTTGATCCAAAAGCAAATAAACATGAAATTGCTAATGCTTTTGCAGCACTATATGAATTTAAACCATTAAAAGTAAATACACAATTACGCAAACCATCTAAGACACGTACAATGTCTTATCACCCAGGTTACACTAAGCTTATGAAAATCGCTTACATTACTTTACCACCTGGTAAAGACATTAGTGTAAGTAGTGAAGAAGCAACAACAAAAGAATCTCAAGCAAAAACTGAAGCAGCTGTAAAAGCTAAAGAAAAAGGTAAATTAAAAGAAGTTAAAAAACCTGAAGCTGAAAAAGTTGAAACAAAACAAGAAACAAAGAAAGTCGACAAACCAAGTAAATAATGAGGTAAATTATGGCTATTAAATATACAAAAACTAGAAGTAGTGGTAAACATAATGTTGTGTCAATTGACTACAAAAAAGAATTAACAACTGACAAACCTTACAAACCACTTATAAAAATAACTCAAAACCAATCTGGTCGTAATAACGGCGGATATATCACTACACGACATCAAGGCGGTAGACACAAAAGATTTTATCGTGTAATTGATTTTAAACGTAATAAAGATAATGTTGAAGCTGTTGTTAAAACCATTGAATATGATCCAAACCGTACAGCATTTATTTCTTTAGTATGTTATAAAGATGGTGAAAAACGTTATATCATTACTCCAAAAGAATTAAAAGTTGGAGACAAAATCATTTCTGGTGAAAAAACTGATATCAAAGTAGGAAACACTACAACTTTAAAAAATATTCCTGAAGGTACATTTGTACATAATATTGAACTATCACCAGGTAAAGGTGGTCAAATTGTTCGATCAGCTGGTAGTTCCGCACAAGTATTAGGTAAAGATGAAAGTGGTGAATTTGTAATTATTAAATTATCATCTGGTGAAGTTCGTAAATTCCCTAAGAATGCTAGAGCTACAATTGGTATCGTATCTAACTCAGATCATAACTTAGTTAACTTAGGTAAGGCTGGACGTAGTCGTAATATGGGTGTAAGACCTACAGTTCGTGGTAGTGCTATGAACCCTAACGATCACCCACACGGTGGTGGTGAAGGTCGTCAACCAGTTGGTTATGATGCTCCACGTACACCATGAGGTAAAAGACATATGGGTATTAAGACTAGAAAACAAACTAAAGCATCTAACGCTTTAATTATCAGAAGAAGAAATAGCAAATAGGAGGAGACATGTCTAGAAGTAGTAAAAAAGGTGCTTATGTAGAACCATCATTAATGAAAAAAGTAATGGCAATGAAAGATGCACCAAAAAAGAAAAATATTAAAACATGATCACGAAAGAGCGCAATCTTTCCAGAATTTATTGGTTTAACATTTGATGTATATAATGGTAAAGAATTTATTCCTGTTTTTGTAACAGATGATATGGTAGGACATAAGTTGGGTGAATTTGTACCTACACGTACATTTAAACAACACTCATCAAATAACAAAGCCGCTGATTCTGCTGCAGCTGCTGAATCTGGTAGTAAATAAGGAAAGGACAAAGATATATGAAAACAACTGTAACACAAAGTGCAATTCATGTTTCTTCACAAAAAGCTAATTTAGTTTGTGATTTAGTTCGTAATCAACCTGTAATGAAGGCATTAGTTATCTTAGATAACACACCTAATAAAACTGCAAGAATCATTAAGAAAATATTAAATTCTGCAATAGCTAATGCAACAAACAATCATGCAATGAACGCATCTAACTTATACATTTATGAAATTACTGCTAACCAAGGTAAAACATTAAAAAGAATGATACCACGTGCTAAAGGTTCAAGCAGCCCGGTTCGTAAACGTTTTGTAAGTATTAAAATTGTTTTAAGTGATGATAAAGATCAAAAGAAAAAAGATTTAGCAGCAGTTAAAGCAAAAATTGCAAAACGTAATCAAAGCAAAAAAACAAAGGTTGCAAAAACAACTACAAAAGTTAAACCAGCTGTTAATAAACCATCAACACCAAGAGTTAAATTATCTAATAAAGGAGAAAATAAATAATGGGACAAAAAATCAATCCAAACGGCTATCGTTATGGAATTAATAAAAACTGACAGTCACGTTGAATTGCTAAAGATGCAATCCAAACTGGTCAATGATTAAATGAAGATGATAAAGTTCGTAAGTACTTGTTCAATACTTATCGAACTTCACAAATTGACCGTGTTGAAATTGAAAGAACACAATCTACAATTGATTTATTTGTTTATTGTGGTCAACCTGGTATTATTCTTGGAAAAGATGGTGAAAATTTAAAGAAACTAGTTTTTGACATTAATCGAATTGTTGGTCGTAAAATTAAAGTCAACGTAAATGTTTTACAATACATTAACACTGCGTGAAGTGCACGTGTAATTGCAAGAGAAATTGCTGATGCTATTGAAAATCGTGTATCATTTAGAAATGCTCAAAAAATGGCTATCCGTAAAGTTATTTCTTCTCATGCATTAGGTATTAAAACTAGTGTTTCAGGTAGACTTGGTGGTGTAGAAATTGCTCGTGAGGAAGGTTATTCACAAGGTGTTATCCCTATGAATACCATTAGAAGTGATTTAGATTATGCAGTTGAAGAAGCACACACAACATACGGCATCATTGGTGTTAAAGTTTGAATTAATCGTGGAGAAATCTTTAAAAAAGGTTTAAATAATCAAATTACTCCACCAAAACCAACAACTGATTTTGGTTCTCATAGACCAAGAAGACCAATGAAAACAAACAAACCTCAAACAGCTGAAAAAAAACAAGCTCCTGATGCACAACCAGCAAAAACATCTAAAGCTCCAGCTGAACAAGCTAAAAAGGATGGTGAATAATTATGATGCAACCAAAACGTTTAAAATATCGTAAACCACACCGTACAAGATACGACGGTAAAGCTAAAGGTAACAAATATGTTGCATTTGGTGAATATGGTTTAATGGCTACAGAAGGAAACTGATTAACAGAAAATCAATTAGAAGCACTTCGTGTTGTTTTATCTAAAGCAATTGGAACTATTGGTAAAATGTGAATTCGTGTATTCCCACAATTAAGTTTAACTCGTAAACCATTAGAGGTTCGTATGGGTTCTGGAAAAGGTAATCCTGAATTATTCGTAGCAGTAGTTAAAAAAGGAACTGTTATTTGTGAAATTGCTGGAATTCCAGAAGATCAAATGAAAGAAGCTTTAAGAAAAGCTGGAAATAAATTAAATGTTACAACAAAAATCGTAAAGAGAGGAGAATTACCTCATGAATAGAGAAACAAAAGAATTAAATACTAAAACAAATGATGAACTATGTGCTTTAATCACAAGATTAAATTCACAACTTTTGGAATCTCGTTTCAAAATGGCAGTTGGTGAAGTTGATAAAACACATGTAATTTCACAAATTCGTAAAACAATCGCTAGATGTATGTTCATATTAAATCAACGTGGATATGATATCTCTATTGGTTCACATGGTGTTTATACAATTGATAAGAAAACTAATAAGGTTCAAAATGTAACTCAAAAGGTTCAAAAGATTTTATCTGAACCTGAAACTGCTTCTAAAAAAGAAACAAAGAAAGAAGAACCTAAAACTACATCTAAAAAAGAAGAACCTAAAAAACCTGCAACTGCAAAGGCTAAAAAAGATAAACCAGCTACTGCTAAAAAACCTGCAAAGGAGGCTAAATAATGGAACAAAAGAAAACTAAAGTTGAACGAACAAGTCGTAAAACCTTCCGAGGTGTTGTTGTTTCAACTAAGATGAATAAAACAGTTACTGTAGATGTACAACGTAAATTCTTACACCCACTATATCGTAAACAAGTTATTTCTGACAAGAAATATCATGCTGCTGATCCAAAATCAATATGTGGTGTTGGTGATGTTGTAAGAATAATTGAGACTCGTCCAATCAGTAAAACTGTATGTTACCGTGTAGAGTCTGTTATTAGAAAGGCAAAATAAGGAGGTAAGTTATGATTCAATTTATGTCTCGTTTAAATGTTGCTGATAATACAGGTGCACGAAGTGTAGGAGTTATTAAAATCTTAGGTAACTCAAGACAACGTTATGCAACTGTTGGTGATGTTGTAAAAGTTAGTGTTAAAGATGCTACACCTAATGGTCAAGTTAAAAAAGGACAAATGTCTTTAGCTGTTATCGTACGTGTTCATAAACAAGTAAAGCGTCCAAATGGTAATATTGTTAAGTTTGATGACAATGCTTGTGTATTAATTAAAGAAGATAAATCACCTAAAGGAACACGTATCTTTGGACCAGTTGCAAGAGAATTACGTGATAAAGGATTTATGCGTATTATTTCTTTAGCACAAGAAGTATTATAAGGAGAATATCATTATGCAAAGAATTAAAAAAGGTGATCTTGTAAGAGTTATTAGAGGCGATGAAACTACAAAAGAAGGAATCGTTCTTAAAGTTTTACCTAAACAAAATGCAGCAATTGTTGAAGGTTTAAATATTGTTAAAGTTCATCAAAAAGCTGATCAAAAAAATAAAAATAAAGGTGGTATCATTTCTAAAGAAGCACCAATTCAATTATCAAAATTAGCTATTGTTTCAGCTAAGGCTCCTCAAGGTATAAGCAAAGTTGCTTATAAAATGGATAAGAACAATAAAAAAGTTCGTATCGCTAAAAAAACCAATACTGAAATTGTTGTAGGAAAGAAAAAATAGTTTATGAAAAAGACAAAAATTTATAAAGATAAAATTGCAAAAGCAATGATGGAACAATTTAAATACACTAACATCATGCAAGTTCCAAAATTAGAAAAAGTCTGCATCAATGCAGGTATTGGTGACGCTACAACAGATGTTAAAATCATAGAACAATCAGCAAAAGAAATTGAACAAATTACTGGTCAAAAACCTGTATTAACAAAAGCTAAGAAAGCTATTGCAACATTCAAAGTTCGTGAAGGACAACCAATTGGTGTTAAAGTTACTTTACGTGGTGAAAAAATGTGAAACTTTGTTGAGAACTTAGTAAACATCGCTTTACCTCGTGTACGTGACTTTAAAGGCTTACCAGCTAATTCATTTGATAACCAAGGTAATTACACTATGGGAATCAAAGAACAAATTATTTTCACTGAAATTAATTTTGATGAAATCAAAAGAGTTCGTGGTTTCAACATTACATTTGTTACTTCAACAAATAAAAAAGAGGAAACAATGGCTTTATTAAGAGCTATCGGTTTACCAATTGTTAAGAGATAGGAAAGGGATAACATGGCAAAAAAATCATTAATCGCAAAACAAAAAAGAGTACCAAAATATAGCACACGTAAGTATAGTCGTTGTGTACGTTGTGGAAGACCACACGCTGTAAACGGCAAATTTAAATTGTGTCGTATTTGTATGCGTGAATTAGCATACAAAGGTGCAATTCCAGGTTTAAAGAAATCATCTTGATAAGGAGAAAATAGAATATGACAGATCCAATTTCAGATTTAGTAGTTCGTATAAATAATGCTAATAGAGCAAAAATCTCAAGTATTACTTTTAATTCTTCTAGCTTGACAAGTTCAATTGCCGAAGTGTTAAAACAAGAAGGCTACATTGAAAACTACAAAATCATTAGTCACAATAAAAAGAAATCAACAATCATTAATTTGAAATATAAAAATTTAGTTCCTGTAATTCATGGAATTAAACAAATTTCAAAACCTGGATTGAGAGTTTACCAAGAATGTGGCAAACTTCCATATGTTTTGCATGGTATTGGTACCGCAATTATTTCTACTTCAAAAGGTGTAATGACTGATAAAGAAGCACGCAAAAATAAAGTTGGCGGCGAAGTATTAATATTTGTTTGATAATGAAAGGAACAAATAGATTATGTCTAGAAAAGGTAATAAATTATTAGATATTCCATCAGGTGTTACAGTAACAGTTAATGCAAATAATGTTAATGTTTCTGGTCCTAAAGGAAAATTAGATATCCCATTTCCAAACACAATTAGTGTAAAAGTTGAAGATAACAAAGTTAAAGTATCACGAGCAAATGATGAAAAACAAACACGTATGTATCATGGTACAATTAACTCATTAATTCATAATGCAATCATTGGCGTTAGCGAAGGTTACACTAAAAACTTACATATTGAAGGTGTAGGATACAAAGCAAACGTATCAGGTGATAAATTTAATTTAGCTATTGGTTTTTCACATCCAGTTGTATTACAAATTCCAAAAGATGTTAAAGTAGTATGCAAAACACCTACAGATGTTGAAATTTCAGGTTACGATAAAATTATCGTTGGTGAATTTGCTGCAAAAATTCGTGAAATTCGTAAACCTGAACCATACAACGGTAAAGGTATTATGTATGTTGGCGAACACATCATCCGTAAAGTTGGTAAGACCGCTGAAGCTGGAAAGAAATAGGAGTATAAATTATGAAGCGTATTAATTTTGACCGAAAAGTACAACGTAAATTACGTCACAAAAGAATTACTAATACATTAAAACATGCTGAAAATAAAAAACCAAGACTAGTAGTTACCAAAACTGACCATCACATTTATGCACAAATTATTGATGATGCTACAGGTAAGGTTTTAGTAGCAACTTCAACATTAATGTTGAAACTTGATAAAGCTAATTTAGCGAATGCAAAACAAGTTGGTACTGAAATTGCTCAAAAAGCAAAAGCTAAAAAAATAAGTACAGTTGCTTTTGACCGTGGTGGTAATAAATACCATGGCCGTGTAAAAGCTTTAGCTGATGCAGCAAGAGAAGCTGGATTAAAATTCTAATTAAGGAGAAGTTATGGAAGATAAAAAAGAAGTTAAAGTAGAACAAGCTCAACCAGTAACACCAAAAACTGACGCCCCTAAAAAACCTGCTACACCTAAGCAAGAATTTAAACGTCGCCGTCCAATGCGAAAAAACAGTGTTGGTGATAATTTTGAAGAAAGAGTTGTTAAAACAAAGCGTATTTCTAAAACCACAAAAGGTGGACGTAGAATGCGTTTTAGTGCGCTAGTTATCGTTGGTGATAAAGAAGGTCGTGTAGGTTACGGAATTGGTAAAGCTACTGAAGTTCCTAATGCAATCAAAAAAGCTGTTAAAAATGCACGAAAAAACATTGTTAGAATTCCAATGACTAAGTCACACACACTATATCATGAAATTATTGGTCACAAAGGTGCAACAAGAGTTTTAATTAAACCAGCACCTGAGGGTACAGGAATAATTGCTGGTGGTGTAATTCGTGATGTTATCGAATTGGCTGGATTCCATGATGTATATACAAAGAATTTAGGTTCAAACACTGCATTAAACATGGTAATTGCCACTGTTGACGGATTAAAGAATCAGTACATTCCTCACAAAATTAGAGAAATGAGAGGAATTGAAACCAAAAAAGAAAAACCTGTTAAAGAACAAAAAGGAGTAAACGATGGAGCTAAATAATTTATCTTATACAAAAGGTTCACGAGGTCATAAACGCCGTACATATGGTCGTGGTTTTTCTTCTGGTTTAGGAAAAACATCAGGTCGTGGACAAAAAGGTCAACATTCACGTAAATCAGGAAACGTTCGTATTGGTTTTGAAGGTGGACAAACACCTATTTACCGTAAGATTCCTAAGGTTGGATTTAATAAATACAACTTCTGTGAAGAATTTTATGTTGTTTCTTTAGACCAAGTTATGAATTTAAAACTTAAAAATGTAAACCGTAAGACTTTATTAGAAAAAGGTGTAATTGGTAAGAAAAAACTACCAATTAAACTAATTGGTCCAAGAGATTACAAAAAAGTTAACATTGAAGGTATTACCTTTGAAGTTGATATTGTTACAAAACCAGTTGAAAAATTTATAATTGATAACAAAGGTAATTTAAAAATAACTAAGAAATAGTTAGAGTTTTAATAATAATGGATAAGCCTGTTGATTTTAATGCTAATGGTAATTATGCCAATCTAAAAGCTGCGTTACGTGCTAACAAAGCATGGTATAAAGCTACCAAAAAGTATTATAAAGAGTTATATAATTCACAAATAAATGATAAAAATTTGACACTCGAACAAAAGTCACATATTTTTGATCATTATCAACAAAATTTATCTAATCTTGATACAATGTATAAGCAAAACATTAGAAATGTTAAGTTTCATTTTGCTGACATTAAAACTAAAGTTACTAAAAACAATATTGCACAAAAAACAATACTTAACAAAGCAGCCAATAACGAAGGTTTTTGAAAAAACATTGTTCAAATTTTCAAAAACAAAAAAGTTTTGGCAGGAGTATTCTTCACTGTATTTTTATTAATTATTTTCCATGTTTGTTCTTCAATAACATTACCTGGAATTCAAATTCCTGATCAATATAATCAAACCGATTTTGCAGGCATGCTTAACTTATTGGCTGGTGGCGGACTAACCCGTATGTCATTCTTTGCTGTTGGTGTTGGTCCTTATATTACTGCCCAAATTATTGTGCAATTACTTTCTAGTGATTTAATCCCTCCGCTTTCAAGAATTCAAAAACAAGGTGAAAGAGGTAAAAGAAAACTTGAAATTATTACAAGAATGTTAACATTACCATTCTGTCTTGTTCAAGCATATGCAATAATGGCAATGATTTTTAGCATGAACGGTTCTGCTGAATCAGGTGCTACATTCTCAATCTTTGGTAAAACCACCATGGCTGATTTATCTGCAGGAGAGATTTTTGGATTAATGATGATCTTTACTGGTGGTTCATATATTGCTATCTTCTTAGGTGATATGATCACTAAACGAGGTGTTGGTAATGGAATTACAGTAATAATTTTTGCTGGTATTTTATCAAATTTATTTGGTAATTTTATATCTGTATATCATTCAATTGCAAGTAAATTCCCACAAACTGAATCAACATATACATTAGCGGTTATTCTAACTTTCTTAATTTACATGTTATTTTACTTCTTAGTCTTGTTAGTTGTTACATTTATTAATGGATCAATAAGAAAGATTCCTATTCAACAAACAGGTGAAGGTTTAACAAGTGATGTTAAAAACTTATCATACTTACCAATTAAATTTAATTCAGCAGGAGTTATTCCAGTAATTTTTGCAAGTAGTATCATGACTATCCCAAGTACTATTGCACAATTCTTAAAAGAAGGTGATGCTAAATGGGTAATTCAAGATTATTTCACTCTTGAATCATGATCTGGTATGAGTTTGTACTTTATTTTTACTATCTTATTTACATTCTTCTATTCATATGTTCAATTAAATCCAACTCAAATTCAAGAAAACTTTGACAAATCTGGTAAATTTATTCCTGGAGTTAAATCAGGTGAGAATACTGCCAAACATATTACAAAAGTTTTAAATCGTATTAACTGGATGGGCGGACCATTCTTAGCAGTTATTGCAACCTTGCCATACTTTATTTCTAAAATATCAGGTATTCCTTCTGGATTAGCATTAGGTGGTACAGGTATCATTATTATTGTTAGTGCTTCAATTGAAATTTGAAACTCAATTAATTCTGCTGTTACAAACACAGGTTATGAACAAACAAGAAAGAATATTCAGACAAAATACTTTGATGATTCATCTAATGATACAAATGTAGAGGAATTATGATAAAAAAACCAAATATTATATTTTTAGGTGCTCCTGGCAGTGGCAAAGGAACCGTAGCTAAACAATTAGTAGAAAAATATGGTTATTTACATTTATCTACTGGTGATATGTTTCGCGAAACATTAAAACAAGATACACCATTAGCTAATGAAATTCGTGAATATATGAAGCAAGGTAAACTTGTTCCTGATAGTGTAACTAACAGTATGATTAAACAATATATTGTTAATGCAATTAACAATAATCAACATTTTCTATTAGATGGTTATCCAAGAACTATTGATCAAGCTGAATTTTTAAAAAATATCTGTGATATTGATTTAGCTATCTATTTAGATATAAGTGAAGATTTAGCAACTAAACGTATTATTGGTCGTAGAAATTGTCATAACTGCGGAGAAATTTACAACATTTATTTTAAAAAACCAATTAAAGACAATGTTTGTGATAAATGTAATACAACTTTATCACAAAGAAAAGATGATACAGCTGAAGTGGCAAAAGCACGATTTGAAACATATCAAAATGCAACTGCTCCATTAATCGATTATTACCGTAAACAAAATAAATTAATATCAATTGTCGTTAATGATAATGATACTGATGTCTTTGGCAAAATTTGTGATTTGATTAAAGAATAATGATCAAACTAAAAACTTCAGAAGATATTAAAAAAATTAAAAAAGCATGCGAAATCTGAAAGATAGTTCGTACTGAACTACCTAATTTTGTTAAACCAGGAATATCTACACATGAATTAGATTTAATTGCTAAAGATTTAATTGAAAAACACGGTGGTATTCCTACTTTTTATAAGTTGTATGATTTTCCTGGATATATTTGTATTAGTGTTAATGATGAACTAATTCATGGTATTGGTAATGACTACATATTACAGCCTAATGATTTAGTTACATTTGACATAGGTGTAACCTACCAAGATCATGTTTGTGATGCAGCGTTTAGTATGGTGGTTGCTCCTGGAGATGATATTGAAGCTAATAAAATTCTCGATGCCACATACAAATCATTAATGGAAACTATTAAAATGATTAAACCACACAACCATTTAGGCGATGTTTGTGCAAAGACTTATGAAGTAGCTAAAAATGCTGGATATGAAGTTATTAAAGCTTATGGCGGCCATGGTTGTGGTAATGCCCCACATGAAGATCCAATAATTTTAAACTATGGCACAGCTAATACAGGTGTAGAATTAGTTCCTAATATGGTTATATGTATTGAACCAATGTTAATGACTAATTCAGATAAATACAAAATCAAATCAAATAACTGGACTGTATATGCTAAAAACCACAAATTAACTTGTCACTATGAACACATGGTGTTAGTTACTCCTACAGGAAATGAAATTCTTACATTAACTGATATTGAAAAAGATCAGTTTAAACATTTAGCTTAAATTAACAAAAATTTTAATATTTTCAAAAGCAAATATATTATATATATACATATATATAATATATGTAACATTTATTGTTATTAAGATTGGAGAAATATGGATCAAGATAAAAACAATCGCCTTAAGAGTGACGAGGAACTAATTAATAGTAATCCTGAGTTAATTCTTGAGGAAGAACAACATATGATGCAAATGGCACAACAATATAATGCATCAAGTATTCATGTGCTAAAAGGACTAGAAGCTGTAAGAAAACGTCCTGGTATGTATATTGGTTCAACAGGAGTAAATGGTTTACACCATATGATTTGGGAAATCATCGATAACTCTGTTGATGAAATTGCTTCAGGTTATGGCCAACAAGTTAAAGTTACATTAACTAAGGAAGGATCAATCATTGTTGAAGATGATGGTCGTGGCATTCCGATTGATATGCACCCAGAAGAAGGTAAACCGACTGTTGAAGTTGTTTTAACAATTTTACATGCTGGTGGTAAATTTGATAATAATGCATATAAAACATCAGGTGGATTACATGGTGTTGGTGCGAGTGTTACAAATGCTTTAAGTAAATGAATGAAAGTATGGATTGTAAGAAACCATCAACAATATTACATTGAATTTAAAGATGGTGGTAAACTAGCTGTACCATTAAAAGAATTAGGTAGTGTTGATAAACTTCAAGGTACAACAGTTGAATTCTATCCTGATTTCACTGTTATGGAACGTGCTCCATTTGAACACGAAAGAATTGTTAGTCGTTTAAAGAAACTTGCTTATTTAAATAAGAATGCACATTTTAAATTTATTGATCAACAAATGAACACTACAGAAGAATTCTGTTTTCCAGATGGAATTATTTCTTATGTTCAAGATATTAATAAAGATAAAAATAAGTTATTTGAAGATGTTGTTTATGGTTCAAAAGAAGTTAATACAAAGAGCGCTAATAGATTTGATCCAGCTAATCCAGATAAACCTTTAATGTTTAACATTAAGGTTGAAATTGCTTTCCAATATAACCAATCATATTCAAGTTCAATATATACATTCTGTAACAATATTGATACCGCTGAAGGTGGTACTCATGAAGAAGGCTTTAGAGCAGCAATTATAAAAGTATTAAACAACTATGCTCTAAGAAATAAATATTTAAAAGAACAAGATGAAAAATATACAAAAGATGATGTTATTGAAGGTTTAGCTGCTATTGTTTCTGTTAAACACCCTGACCCGCAATATGATGGTCAAACAAAACAAAAATTAGGTAACACTGAAGTTCGTGCTGTAGTAAATAGTGTAACATCAGCAATTTTTGAAAAATTCTTAAACGAGAACCCGAGTGAAGCTGCATTAATCATTAATAAGATTAATTTAGCTAAAGAATCTCGTATTCGTTCACAAGCAGCTAAAGAAGCGGTAAGAAGAAAATCTCCATTTGATTCTAACTCCTTGCCTGGTAAATTAGCAGATTGCTCAAC
This sequence comes from uncultured Ureaplasma sp., assembly GCA_902800015.1. Taxonomy (GTDB): domain Bacteria; phylum Bacillota_I; class Bacilli_A; order Mycoplasmatales; family Mycoplasmoidaceae; genus Malacoplasma_A. Next base: position 39,381 of record CADCCU010000003.1, read on the forward strand.
TAAAGACCATACAATTAGTGAACTATACATTGTTGAGGGTGACTCAGCTGGTGGCAGTGCTAAATTAGGTCGTGACCGTTATTATCAAGCTATTTTACCTCTACGTGGTAAGATTTTAAATGTAGAAAAAGCGAAAACAGACCGAATTTTTGAATCTGAAGAAATCAATGCAATGATTACAGCTATTGGTGCTGGTGCTGTTCCAGAATTTGATATTAGTAAGATCCGTTATGATAAGGTTATTATTATGACCGATGCTGATGTTGATGGTGCGCATATTCGAATTTTATTATTAACATTCTTCTTTAGATACATGAAACCTTTAATTGAACAAGGACATGTATATGCAGCAATTCCACCACTATATAAGTTTGTAAATGATAAAAAAGTATCATATGCATATAGCGATGAGGAATTAGAAACATTAAAAGCTAATGCAAAATCTGGTAAAGTTGATATTCAAAGATATAAAGGTCTTGGTGAAATGAATCCTGAACAATTATGAGAAACAACAATGGACCCAACTGTAAGAAAATTACATTGTTTCTCAATTGATGATGCAATTGAAGCTGACAAACAATTCTCATTCTTAATGGGTGATGATGTTTTACCTAGAAAAGAATTTATTTCTAAGAACGCTAAGTTTGTTAAAAATTTGGATATTTAGAAGAAAAGAGGAAATACAATGAAATGTAAAAATTGTGGTAATGATGTAATTCCAAAGATGTCTACAGGACAGATTGTTTTTACAATAATTTTTTGTTTATTTTTTGTAATACCAGGCATTTTATATGCTGTTATTTGTAGAAAAGTAACACGCCCAGTATGTAAAAATAATGTGTATGTAAAATATACATCACCAAATAATAAAGATATAAATGATAAGAAGAAATAAGTGGAGAGTAAATTACTATGTCAAATAATCGTGATGAAAATTTAATTAAAGAACAATTAGCACAAACTAAAATTATTGAAAAACCAATTATTTCTGAATTAAAAAACTCTTTCCTTGAGTATTCAATGTCAGTTATTGTTGCTCGTGCTTTACCTGATGCTCGTGATGGTTTCAAACCAGTTCACCGTCGTGTATTGTATGCTGCATATGGACTAGGTATGACTTCTTCACGTCCACATAAGAAGTCTGCACGTTTAGTAGGTGAAGTTATTGGTAAATATCACCCACATGGAGATACAGCTGTATATGAAACTATGGTACGTATGGCACAAGATTTCTCAATGCGTTACATGTTGATGGATGGTCATGGTAACTTTGGTTCTATCGATGGTGATGGTGCAGCAGCTATGCGTTATACTGAAGCAAGGATGTCAAAAATCGCAGACACCATGCTTGAAGATATTAATAAGAATACAGTTGATTTTGTTGATAACTATGATGGTAGTGAGTCTGAACCTACTGTTTTACCTTCATTATTCCCTAACCTATTAGCAAATGGTACTAATGGTATTGCTGTTGGTATGGCAACTAATATTCCACCTCATAATTTAAGTGAATTGGTAGAAGCAATTAAATTAGTAGCACATAATCCAGAAGTAAGTATTGATGAAATCAAAACTGTATTACATGGTCCTGATTTCCCTACAGGTGCCCAAATTATTGGCGCTAAAGGTATTGATGATTATTTCCGTACAGGTCGTGGCAGTGTAATTATCCGTGCTAAAGGAACATACACTACAAATGAATCTACAGGTAAATCAACAATTATCTTTACTGAAATTCCATACCAAGTTAATAAAACAACATTGATTCAAAGAATTGCTGAATTAGCAGCTAATAAAGAAAGTGAAGAAAATGGTATTAGTGGCATTGCTGATTTAAGAGATGAATCTTCTCGTGAAGGTATTCGTATTGTTATTGAAACAAAACGGGATGTATCACCAGAAGTATTGATGAATCAGTTATATAAGAAGACACAATTACAAACTTCTTTTGCTGCTAACATGTTAGCATTAGTAAATGGTGAACCAAAATTAATTAACATTAAGGATGGATTACAAATATATATTGATCACCAATTACATGTTTTAAATCGTCGTGTAAATTTTGATTTAAATGCCGACAAAGAACGTCAACACATTTTAAATGGTTTACACATTGCTATGAGTAATATTGATGAAGTTGTTAAGATCATTCGTAATTCATCAAGTGATGAAGCAGCAAGCAATGAATTAAAAGCAAATTTCAAACTTGATGATAAGCAAACTAAAGCTATTCTTGATATGCGTTTAAGAACATTAAGTGGTCTAGAACGTGAAAAGATTGAAACTGAATTAAAAGACTTAGAAGTAGAAATCAAAGACTTTGAAGATTTATTACAAAACAAAGATCGTCAAATTCAAAATATTATTGAACGTTTAGAAGCATTAAACAAAAAATTTGGTGATCCAAGACGAACAGAAATTGATGCTGAATCAAATGTTGATATTTCTGATGAAGACTTAATTAAAAAGACTGATATTTTATTAACAATGTCTTCAAGAGGTTATTTAAAACGTTTACCAATTGATACATATCGTGTGCAACATCGTGGTGGTGTTGGTGTAATCGGTGCGACAACATACGAAGATGATGATGTAAGTCGTATTATTGTTGCAAATACGCATACAGATGTATTAATCTTTACTAATAAAGGTAAAGTATACCGTATGCGTGGTCATCAATTCCCACAAGGAAGTCGAACAAGCAAAGGACTTCCTGCAATTAGTTTTATGCCAGGAATTGAAAAAGGTGAAACCGTTATTACTTTATTACCATTAAACAACTATGATGAGAATACCTACTTATTCTTTGTAACAAAGAATGGTATTGTTAAGAAAACAAATATTTCTGAATTTGTTCATATTATGCGTAACGGTAAACGTTGCATTACATTAAAAGAAAACGATTTCTTATTTGATGTATTACAAATTATTGATACTGATGAAATTATTATCGGTGCAAGCAATGGTCAGGCTATTAGATTTGATCACACTAAAGTAAGACCTATGGGTCGAACAGCTGCTGGTGTTAAAGGTATGCGCTTAGATAATCATGCACATGTTATTGGTGTTTCAACAAATAAACAAGGCGAATTTATTTTATCTATTGGTGCAAAAGGTATCGGTAAACTAACACCAATTACTGAATACCGTTTAACCAACAGAAACGCTAAAGGTGTAAGATCTTTAAAGATAACTCCAAAAACAGGAAACTTAGTAGCAACCAAAGCTGTTGATCTTGATGATGAAGTATTAATCATTACTACAAAGAACAAAATTATTCGTATTCTAGTTAACCAAATCCGTGAAACTGGTAGAAATGCAAGTGGTGTTAAATTAATAAATATAGAAAATGAAGATAAAGTAAGAGACATTGCTGTATTTAAAAAAGGCATTTTTGGTACAGATGAACTTGTAGCTGAGCAAACAGAGCAACCAACTAATGAAAATGCTTAATTGAGTTTATAAACTAAATAATATTCTTCTTAGTTAATTCGCTTCGTAATGAATCAGCTTGTTGATAATCTTTATTATTTAAAGTTTTAATTCAATTATTAATTAATTCTCTAGAGTCATTAGATTCTAGAGGATTTTTATATTGAATACCAAAAATATCAAACATATTAATTAATGAATTAATATTTTTTAATAAATCATTAAAATTTTTAGTTTTTATTAAATTAGGTAGACTCTTAACAAACGATCAGATTACTGTAATCATATTTGGGAAATCTAAATCATTATTAGCAGCAATTGTAAAAGGTTCAGGCAAAGGAGTTTTATCATGTTGAAATTTTATGTTATTACTATGTAAAGCAATCAAAGCATTATTCATTGCTTTAAATATTTTTAAAATTTCATTTTTTGAAACTTCTAATCCATCATATGAGAAGTTTAATGGGCTAGCATATTGAGTTTGAAAAAAGAACCAACGAATAGTATTAGCATCATATTTTGCAAGAATGTCTTTAGCTAATATAAAGTTATTTAATGATTTAGACATTTTTTTGCCTTCGATGTTTACATGACCAACATGCATTCAACATTTTGCTAAACCAATATTATTTAAAGCTACATTTTGAGCGTTTTCATTTTCATGGTGTGGGAATTTTAAATCAACACCGCCTCCATGAATAACAGTTTGCTTACCAATATATTTATTAATCAAATATACACATTCAGTATGTCATCCTGGTCTTCCGTGTTCATTTCATGGCGATTTTCAAGCTAAACCAACATTAGTTCGTTTTCAAAGAGCAAAATCTAATGGATATTTTTTATTTTCATTGTTTTCTTTTCTTACACCGTCAAGAAGTTTATCAATCTTTTGATGCGATACACATCCATAGTCTTTAATTGATTTAATATCAAAATATACATCACCATCAATAACGTATGCATGTTTGGAATCAACTAATTGTTCAATAAAATTAATAATTCCTGGAATATTATCTGAAACTTTTGGTAATACATCCATATGTAATGCATTTAATCGATCAATTATTTTTAAATACTCTTGATAATAGTGTTCAGATACTTCTGCTTCAGGTTGTTTTAATTCAATACTGCGGCTGATGATTTTATCATCAATATCAGTGATGTTATGGACATAAACAACATCACGGTTTGTATATTTTAAGTATCTATATAACGCATCAAAAGTAATTAATGGTCTTACATTACCAATATGGACATCATTATAAACAGTAGGTCCACAATTGTAAATTGAAACCTTATCTTGATCAATATTTATAAATCTTTGTGAAGAAGAATCTTTAATTTTTAACATGGTTATATTATCAAATCTTATTATAAATAAGTTTTATTCCTAATTTTTCTGCTTTTTCTAATTTAGAACCACCATTTTCACCAACAATTAGATAATCCGTAGATTTATTGATGGAATTGGTTACATTAGCATCATATTTTTGAATTAGTAATTCTCTAATCTTATCTCTTGAAATATCAAAACTACCAGTAATACAGAAACTTTTTTGGTAGTATTCACTGTTTCTTGCTTCATTTGTAATGTTAGATTTTGATATGTAATTAGTATTTATTCCTAATTTCTTTAGGTTGGTTACTAATGTTAAGTTCTTTTCATTGTGGAATCAATCATAGATTGAAGTTGAAACAACTTCACCAATGTCTTTTAGAGCAACTAATTCTTCTTTTGTTGCTTTAGCTAAAGCATCAATATTCTTAAAATGTTTAGCTAAAAATGTTGCTGAGATTAGTCCAACATCTCTAATTCCTAATCCAAAAATTAATCTTTCTAATGAATTAGTTTTTGACTTTTGAATTGATTCATTAATTTTATTGAATACTTTAAATTTGTTGTTTAAGATTGTAGTAATGATTTCTTGACGATGGTTATTTAAGTTATAAATATCTTCAATACATTTGATATAATCTAAATTAAAGTATTTAGTGATTGTTTTTTCACTTAAGCCCTCAATATTCATGGCATTTTTAGAACAGAAATGAATAATTGATTGGATTAGTCTTGCTGGACATGAAGTATTAACACAATATTGGTCAACTTCACCTTCAATCTTTTCTAATTTAGAATTACAGATTGGACAAACTGTTGCCGGAGCAAAAGGTTTAGAGTTATTTGGACGTTTATCTAAAACAACTTCTTTAACATAAGGAATAATTTCTGCAGCTTTAAAAATTTTAACAGTATCCCCAACTCTTATATCTTTAGATAAGATATATTCTCCATTATTTAATGTAGCAGCAGAAACAATTGAACCAGATAATTCCACAGGTTTTAAATTAGCAACATATGTAATTTTTCCAGTCCTACCAACATTAGTTTGAATTGAAAGAATTTGTGTTTCTACTTCTTGGGGGATAAATTTATAAGCAATAGCTCAGTGTGGGAACTTTGATGTAGTTCCTAATTGATCATAATAAGCAATTAAATTTTCTTTTAATACAGCACCATCAATAGGATAATCCAACTTATATTGGTTGTCTTCTAATCACTGGATCTTTTTATATGCTTCTTCAATATTTTTATATTGACCTACTTCTTTTGCAGTATTAAAACCATATGCTTTTAATTGTTCAATCACTTGACTTTGTTTAGTGATATTTAATTTTTTAACATCATCAAAATTAGGGATATAGTAAGCAATCATTTGTAGGTTTCGTTGTTTTACTAATTCAGGATCTAATCTTCTTAATGTGCCACTTGCAGCATTACGAGGGTTAGCAAACTTATTTTTCTCCTCAGGGATAGATGCATTAATAATTTCAAATTGTTTATGTGAAATAAAGACTTCACCACGAACTTCAAATCGATCAAAATCATTACTGATAGTTTGTGGGATAGAACTAATCATTTTAATGTTTACAGTAACATCTTCCCCTGTTTTACCATCGCCTCTAGTAATTCCTTTGATTAATTTACCTTTTTGGTAAATTAATGAAATGCTTAAACCATCAAGTTTAGGCTCAACATAATATTCAATATCTTTATTAGCATCAAAATGTAATAATTTCTTGATAGTTTCATCGAAATGTTTTAACTCTCTAAAGTTAAATGCATTTGATAAAGATAACATTGGTAATATATGACTTACTTTTTTAAATTTATTATCGACTGTACCACCAACAGTATTTGTAGGTGAAGATTTTGAATAAAATTCAGGAAAAGCTTTTTCAAGTAAATTTAATTCTTTTAATGTTAAGTCATATGTTGTATCTGATACAGTTGGTTTTTCTAAACCATAGTATTCATATTCTCACTGACGAAGTTTTTTTCTTAAAAAACTTATACGTTGTTTAATTACAACTTTTTCATTAATTATCTTTGATTTATTTGAATATATAGTTTGAATTTGTTTTAAAAGATCAACATTCATTAAATATTGGTTAAAATCAAAACCACGGTCAATAATTTGATTAACTTTTTTTGTTTGATCATTTATCAATGTTTGATAATGATTAATAAGTTTGTCAAGATATTGTTTATTGTCATTTAAATTATTTTGATTAATAAGTGATAAATATGATTTAGTATTAAAACTAAAATCATTTTTAATAATTTTATCTTGAAATAATTTAATATCTTTCATATTTAATATTTAGTCTTATTCTTAATAGCTTGTGATAATGTTTCATTATCAGCATAGTTTAAAGCTGAATTAATTGGTAATCCTACTGCTAAACGGTAGAAGTTTGCATTAGGCAAAATTTCTTTAATTATATTTTTTAGAAAAAAAGCTGTAGCTTCACCGTTTGGAGTTCAATTGGTTGCAAAAATAATTTCATTAAACTTTTTCTTTTTTAATAATTCCATTAGTTTCTTTACTACATCTTTATTTAAACCAACGTTTTTCTTTACATTAATTTCATCATGTAATACAAAGTATAAACCACTATAACTATTTGTGTCTTCTATTTTTTGTAAGTCTTCCGAAGAAGAGACAATACACAATTTATCTTGTTCTCTTAATTCATTGCTGCAAATACTACAGATTTCAGTTAAAGATACATTCTGGCACTGTTTACAGAAATGTAAAGACTGTCTTAGTTTAGCAACTTGTTCTGATAAATCTTGCATGAATTCATCTTTTTGATTAATCATAAAATAACAAATCTTTTCAGCTTGTTTTTGACTAATACCTGGGAAAGATTTTAATAATTGGATTAATTCATTGAATTCATTGATTTCACTCATAATTTAGAACATTCCACTACCTGATGGTGCTATTTCTTCTTTTTGTTCATTAACTAAAGCTATAGCACTATTAATTGCTTCAGCTACCATTTCTTGTAATGTGATTGGATCTTCTGGATCAATTAATGTTTTGTTAATTGTTAAACTAATAATCTTTAAATCTCCAGTTAGTTTAACAATAACTGAACCATTAGAATAATCATATTCAAATTCTTTCTTATTAAATTCGTCAAGCTTTTTTTGCATCATTTTAGCTTGTTGCATTAAGTTATTAAAATTCATAATTTCTCTTTGTTAACAATATATTATATTTTAGTATAAAATATAATACATAAATCATATTTGATATGAAAAAACAAGAAATTAAACCAAGCAAAAAACAAGAGATTTTCTTTCAAGAAGAGTTAGATGCTATTCAAGAACTAATTCATGCAAAGAAATATGCTAAAGCTCTTGATAAAATCAAACAGGTTAAAGAAAATACATTTTGAACTATGAAGCAAAATGATGTTCTAGATCAACTTGATAGTGCAGTTACAAGAATGTACACAAAAAGTGTTAATAATGAAATTATTAGCAAGATGTCAAAAAAAGATATCTTAAATGAAGCGTTAGTTAAAAATAAGATTGATTTAGGTCTTATTGATGCCTTGGTTAATAATTTTAGTAATGAAATCGATAAGGAAGATATCGATTTATATATTGCTGATTGATTAAACAGTAAAACAATCAATAATGTAGATAAATATTATGTTTTAAGTGCCTTAAAAACTATTGATAAGTTAGCCAATATTAAATTAATTGTTTATAACGCTAATATTGGTAAGCCTATTGAAATTGTTATTAAAGATTGAGATGAAGATTTTCACAATGTTAAGTATTATCAAGATGTGTTTAATGAAATTGAAAAATATTTCTTTAAAAATCCATCATATGCTAAATTTGCCGAGTCAATCCTTGATACAATTGCTTTATGACATTTTAGTGTAGCACCAGAATATAAATCAGATAAGCTATCAAAAAATATTATTCAATACATTGAATTTTTAACTCAAAATAAAGATATTGAAGATCTTGAATTCTTTAAATGGATTGAATCAATTCTAAGAAAACAAGAGTTTTAATTTAGTTATTTTATAATATTAATGTATAGATAAATAAACATGGAATATATATATATATATATATAAGTAATCAATTTTTTACATCGAAATAGCCTTCTTGCTTTTTTTAATCAAGAAGCTTTTTCTTTTTAAGGAGAGAAATTATGTCTAAAAAAGGAATATTGTATTTAATGACAACATCACATCCAGGAATTATTAAAATTGGTAAAACTGAAGAATATCAATTTGAAAAAAGAATGAAATACCTTGAACAAAATGGATATAGTCAATTTAATGGGTTACATCGAGAATTTGCTATATTAGTTGATGACTACGATAATAAAGAACAATTATTACATCAAATATTTGATAAATCTCGAATAGCAAACACTGAATTCTTTGCAGTTAAAATAAATTTAGTAAAAAAATTATTATCTGCATTTGCTGGAGAACAAATTTATCCAAAAGATGAAGTTGAAGGATTGCAATCTAGAATACAAAATACTAATCAATCATTTAGAAAATCAGTAATAAACAAAAATTTTGGTTTACCTGAAGGCTTATACCATACAGTTTCAAAAAAATATTATGGGATAATGGAATATAAAAATGGAGGATACATTTTAAAAAAGGGCACAGTTATTTCTCCTTTATCTTATGGTGCAAGAAGAAATCAAATTAACTATTCAATGGATAGAAATAAATTATTAAATCTAAAAGATGACGATTCAATTATTTTAAATGAAGATTTAATATTTGGTAATGATACATCAACATCTTTTCTAGGCTTTTTAGTTTCAGGACGATCAACAAATGGCTGAACATTTTGGTTCGATGATAAAAATGAACCAATAGATAAATATCGAAAATAATCAATTATTTAAATTTAACCAACAATTGTTTGATGATTTGTTTTACATCATCATATGGTTTTTTAGTATTTAAATCAATACCTAATAACTTAATAGTGTCCAATGGTGATAAACTACTTCCACTACTTAAGAAGTTAATAAATTTATTTAACATATTCTTATCACCATTATAAATCTTATATGCCACAATTAAACCACATATTTGACCAATGGCGTATTTATATACATAAAAGTTTCCTGCATAAAAATGCGGAATTCTTAAAATTGTTGATAAATAATGTTTATAAGGTTCTTTTTTGAATTTAGCAATTTTAGAATCACTTAGATTTTCATATTTTTTCAACATTTGTAAATATAAATCTTTAGCTGTATCTGCAGCAAATGGTTGCATATTATTGATCATTTTATTAGCTTCATATTCAAAGTTTGAAAACTCAATTTGTCTTATTGTGCAAGCAAAGAAGTTATCTAGCAATCTTTTTAAATAGAAGTTAGTCATTGTCTTATCACTCTTATATTTATTAAGCAAATATAAGATTAATAATGTTTCAGTAGTAATACTTGCAATTTCAGCATAAAATATTTTTGTATCAACATACACTTCTTGCTTTTTACATGAATAATAAGAATTCATTGAATGACCTAATTCATGGGTAATGGTTTCAACTGAGCCCATTGTACCATCAAAATTCATTAAGATATAGTATTTATTTAATCCTTTGATACCGCCAATAGAATATGCACCAGTTAGTTTATTTTTCTTCGGTAATCAAGATATTCAATTTTCATCAAAAGCAGTTTTAATATGAGATAAATAATCTCTACCCAAAGGTGATAAAGCTTCCAAAACAATTTTCTTAGTTTCTTCAATTGTTACTTTAATAGGTTTAGCAGTAAGATCCATTGATTTATCTCATGGTTCTAATTCTTTAAGTTTTAATTGTTTAGCTAAAAGCTTTTCAACTTTATTCTTATAAGCAACATAAATTGATTTAAAACTTTCAACATTTTTATAAAGATTTAAAATGAATGTCTCATTTATTTCATCAGCGAATGCTGACGCATTAACATAATCTTTAAAGTTACGTAATTTAGCAGATGAATTAAATCTTAAATAAGTGTAGTATAAGGTTTGTGCTAGTGTATTAGAGATTGCATTATATGCTGAATGAAAATTAATTCATGCATTCTTACGTAATGTACGATCATTTGATTTTAAGTATCTAGTTACATCACTAGCAGTAACAATCGGATTTAATTTTCCATTTTTATCTTTTGCTGGTTGAAATTTTAAATCGCTATCGGTAAGTGTTGAAAATACATGTGCAACTCCGCCATTAGCTAAACTAACTTTAGATAATGCTTTTTCAACATTAGGTTCTAATATGTGCGGTTCAAGTTTAAAAATGTCATCAAATTCTTTTTGATATTTTTTCAAATCTTTGTTGTTTAAGTAAGATTGAATCGTTTTTTTATTTCTAATAGCAATGTTTGCATAATCAGACATTTGTGATGAGATTTGGTTAGATACTAAATTCATCTTTTGTTCAAAACCTAATCATTTAGTATTTACTAAATCTTCATTTAATTTATTACCAACATAATTAGATAAACGATTCTCAATGATTTCTAATTCTTCATTAGCTATCATTCATTTTTTAAAGTTATTAATAGTTTTGTAAAAATCAGGATAAAGTTTTAATATTTCTTTTTGTTTATTAACCCAATTTTCAAATAAATAATCAACATTCTTATTGTTTAATAGATCATCAAGATCTCAATTATATTTGTTTTTTTGTGACATTTGCTTTATTACTCTTTCCTTGGATATTTATTGCATAAATGATTCCTGATGTAATAGAGAATGTACAAGCTATTAAATAAAGTAAGTTAACAACAAAATAATATAGAATTAAATGGTTTTGCGCATTTTCAACAATACCAAATGCAAAGAAAGTCGCAGCGATAGCGATCATTTGAGTTACAGTTTTTAATTTTCCTCAAATATTTGCTGCAACTACATTGCCTTTAGAACTAGCGTACATTCGCATTGCATCAACAATAATATCACGAATGATCATTATGATAGGAACAAATACAGGGATAGAATTGTTAACTGCTAAAGCAATTAATAAACCATCAATCAATATTTTATCTGCAATTGGATCTCATAATTTTCCGAAATCAGAAATTCAATTATATTTTCTTGCTAAATGTCCATCAATTCAATCTGTTGCACAAGCAACTAAGAAGATACTTCCAGCAATTATATAAGTAACAGGAATATAGATATACATACCTGAAAAAAAATAATGATACAAGGTGTAATTTATGCTTGCATTTTTAGCTTTATATAAACAAACAAATAATATAGCAAAGATTGCTAAAATTATCCTAATTATAGTCAATATGTTAGGTATTGATTTTGCTTTAATTTTGTTCATATTAGAACTTTAATTTTCCTTCATATCTTGGGAATGGGATAGCATCACGGATATTATCTAAACCTAAGATATACATAATTAAACGTTCAAAACCTAATCCAAATCCAGCACTTGAAGCATATCCATATTTTCTTAAATCAAGATATCATTGAATTGATTCAGTTTCAATTTTCTTATCTTTAATTTGTTGTTGTAGTTTTTCCATGTTATCTTCACGTTGACTACCACCAACAATTTCACCAACACCTGGAACTAATAAGTCAGTAGCAGCAACTGTTGCGTTATCATCATTAATTTTCATGTAAAAAGCTTTAATATCTTTTGGATAGTTGTATAAGAAAACAGGGGCATTATATATCTTTTCACAGATATATCTTTCATGTTCACTTGCTAAGTCTTTTCCAAAATAAATGTTTTTATCCTCAAAGTTATAGCCATCTGCTACAGCTCTTTTTAAGATGTCAATACCTTCAGTATAAGAAATTCTAATAAACTTCTTTTCAACTACATTTTTTAATCTTTCAAGAATTTGTTTATTGTTTTCAGCAAAGAATTCAATTGCATCACGACATTCATTCAACATATCTTGAACAACAGTTTTAATGAACGCTTCAATAATTGACATTAATTGTTCTAGATCAATAAAAGCAATTTCTGGTTCTACCATTCAAAATTCAGCTAAATGACGGTTTGTGTGTGAACGATCTGCTCTAAATGTTGGACCAAATGTATATACACGGCCTAATCCTTGAGCATAACTTTCAGCATTTAATTGACCAGATACTGTTAATTTTGCTTGAGGTATAAAGAATGGTTTATCCTTGTCTTCTTGAATTAAGAAACTTTCGCCTGCACCTTCACAGTCATTTGAAGTTAAAAGAGGACTAGATACTCAAGAAAAGCCATTTTCCTGAAAGAAACGGTGAATAGCATATGCAAGTTTACTTCTTAATTTAGCAATAGCTTGAATAGTACGAGTTTTACTACGCAAGTGTGCATTATCTCGTAAAAACTCCATAGAGTGTTGTTTCTTTTGTAATGGGTAATCTTCATCTGCTTGTTTTAACAAAACGAATTCATCTGCTAAAATTTCATAACCACCAGTTACACGTTCATTTTTTGCAACTTTACCAGTAATTTGAATAGCTGCAGAAATTCTTGCAGTCTTTGCTAATTCGAAATTCTTTGTTACTTCTTTTTTGTAAACAACTTGAATGCCTTCTAATGTACTACCATCATAAGCTTCAATGAAACCAATTTTACCACTATCACGGTTTGTTCTAATTCAACATTTTAGACAAACAGCTTCATCTTGTAATTTATTTTCAATTATTTTCTTAACATCTTTAACTTGTATAGTTTTCATAATGTTTATATTATATTAAATATATTTAGTTTGTATTTTTAGGGTAGTTCATTAATCAAAATAACAATTTTATGGTATTATTAGATTAATGCAGATGTAATTCAATGGTAGAATATGGCCTTGCCAAGGCTAGTATGCGGGTTCGATTCCCGTCATCTGCTCCATAAAATTAGAAATCAGCACATCGTGCTATTTTTTTATTAAAGATAATATAATTTAAGTATTAATTTACTAATCATATGAAAAGCATTATTAAAACAATAAAACAATTTAATTATTTTGATACTCATGCACATGTTAATTTTTCACCAATGTGTGAACAAGAAACTGGTATTTTTTCAGATTGTTTAAATAAAAGCATCTTAGTTAATAATATTGGAACTGATGAAAAAGATTCATTGGTTGCATTTAACCAAGCAAAAAAGTATGAAAATGTTTTTTGTACTGTGGGATTTCATCCTGAAACATTTGGTAACTATACACCTGAACAATGTAGTGATTTAATAGAGAATATTTTAAAACTTAATGATGGTAATATCATTGCTGTTGGTGAGACTGGTTTAGATTACACTGATGAAGTTGATAAGCAGAAACAAAAAAGAGTGTTCATAAAGATGATTAATCTTGCTAGAAAATATAATCTTCCTCTAATAGTGCATGTTCGCCAAGCTCATGATGATGCTATTGAAATCTTAAAAGAATACGCTACAGATATTAAAAAGGTAATTCATTGTTTTACAGCCAATAGTGCAATAGCTAAGAAATATTTAGATTTAGGCTGTTATATTTCTGTAACAGGGATTGTTACATTTAAGAAAAGAACAGAGGATATATTAGATGCTTTAAAAATTATTCCTCTTGATCGATTAATGATTGAAACAGATTGTCCTTTCTTAACTCCTGAACCATATCGGGGAACACCAAATAAACCACAATATGTTAAATTAGTATTTGATAAGATTAAAGAGTTATATGCAATTGATGAAAATATACTAATTAAACAATTGCAAGAAAATGCAATAAATTTCTTTGGAAAAAATAAAAAGTAGCACATTTGCTACTTTTTTATTAATAATCTTTTTTTAGACGTTTGTAGTATGCTTGAGGATGTTTACATACTGGGCATACTTTTGGAGCGACTTTGCCAACGTATACATATCCACAATTCATACAGATTCATTTTTCGTTACTTGCTGATTTAAATGTGGTGCCCTTCTTTAATGAATTTGCAAGACTTACATAACGATCATAGTGCTCTTTTTCAATTGCGCCAACCGCACTAAACAAATAAGCAATTTCATTATATCCTTCTTGTTTAGCAACTTTAGCCATTTCTTTATACATATGAGTTGTTTCCTCATATTCACCTTTGGCTGCTTCATTTAAGTTTTCTAATGTGCCAGGAATTTGATTATTCTTTTGTAGAAGTTTAAATCAAATCTTTGCATGTTCTTTTTCATTAGTTGAACTCTCAGCAAAATAATTTGCGATTTGAACAAATCCATCCTTCTTTGCTTTTGAAGAATAGTATTGATATTTAACACATGCCTGACTTTCACCTTGGAAAGCTTTTAATAAGCTTTTGTAAGTCTTAGAATCTTTAAAGTTTTTAGTCTTTTTATCTACGACTTTTTTTAGCATGTTTCTTTACAGATTTTTTTGCAACTTTTTTTGCAGGTTTTCTTGTAGTTTTCTTAACTGCTTTTTTTGTTGATTTTTTTGCAACTTTTTTTGCAGGTTTTTTTGTCATTTTTTTTGTTGGTTTTTTTCCAATTTTTTTTGTAACTTTTTTCATAACGGTATTAATTATAATATTTTTAATATTTATATTATGAACAATTTTAAATTAAGATTTTATGTTGATCCTGTTTTAAATGAAATTAATTTCAGCAACGAAAATAATTGAATGATTGAATTGATTAATACACCAGAATTTAAACGTTTAAATCGTATTCACCAATTAGGTGTAACTTATATAATTTTTCCAAGCGCCACACATAATCGTTTATCACATAGTTTAGGTGCATTTGAAATTGTAAGGAGATTTATTAAGCATTTGAATTTAGATAAAATAAATTCTTCAGAATCAAAACATTTGTTATGTGCAGCTTTATTACACGACTTAGGCCATGGACCCAATTCACATGCATTTGAAAGATATACAGGTGTTAATCATGAAGAATATACTAAGAAGTTCATTTTAGATAAGAATACTAATATTCATAAGATCTTAGTTAAACATGGAATTAATCCTAATGAAGTTGTAAACATTTTGCAACAAAAATCAAAAAATAAATGAGCAACAGATTTAATCGATTCACAAATAGATGGTGATCGAATGGATTATTTATTAAGAGACAGTCATTATACTGGCGCAAGTTATGGAATAATAAACCCAGCATATATTATTAATGGTAGTGTTTTAATTAATAATCGTGTTTGTTTTGTAATGAAAGCATTAGCTGAAGTTGAAAATTTATTACTTGGTAGATTTCACATGTATAAACAAATCTATTCAAATGCAAATTCAATTAAATATGAATTTGTTATTCAACAAATATTTTTAAGAATTAAATATCTTTATAAGCATGGTTATAAGTTTGTTGATGAATATAACATATTAAAAGTGTTTAAACCATATTTAGAAGATAAAGAATTTTCATTGAAAGATTTTTTAAAACTTGATGATTATATTTTTGCTACATTTATTGAGTCACTTAAATATGAAAAAGATTCAATTATCAAAAAATTACTTGCAGCTTATTATGATGAAAGTTTAATTTCTGTAAAAGAAGTACAAACACAACAGAAAGTGAAGAATAATTTTTTAGAAGGTTACTATACCACTAAGCCAATTGATATATATCATACTGGACGTGGTGATGAAATATTCATGTATGATGATGTCAACAAGAAAGTTTACGAACTATCAGAAGTAAGCATTATCATCAAAAAGTTAATGAATACTAGATATAAATTTATTTATCAAATTAAAATTAAATAATTAAAGTTCAAAATTAAGAACTTTTACATATTTTTTGTAGTCAGGACAAAACTCTTTAACTTTTAGTCAAAAATTACTTGAATGGTCTTGATGAAAATAATGTGATAGCTCATGAATAATTAAATAGTCAATACTATCTAAATCAAAAGCTAAAACAAAGAAACTAAAAGTTACTGTACAAGTAGTATATGCAAAATATGCATATGCATTATTAATATCTTTAAAAGTAATTTTATTTACTTTAACTTTCATTTTTCTTGCTCAATATGCGACTCTTTTATCCATATATTTATGAGCAATATACTCACAGGCATTTTTAAATACTTTATATTGATTATTAGTATTTATTAAATGTAAATAAATTGTTTTATTAAGAATTTCAAATTTGTTGGAATTACTTTTAACTGTTTTTACTGAATATGTTGTTCCACAAATAGTTACATTTGATGCATCTTTAAAAAAATGATTGTTGGATTTAATTTTGTCTAACTTTGAAAGATATTCAGTTAAATATTGATCCTCCAAAAATTCTGAATGATAAATACCTTTTAAATAAACAAGTTTATTATTTTCATCAATAGTAAAACGGCTTCATTTACCTTTTGGCGCTTTTATTACTTTATAAGTAATAGGTTTGCCATTAATAATCTTTGTTTTTAAAGTGTAATTGTATTTATTTAAATGTTTAGCCATTAATAATTGTTGTTTTGTCTTTGATGATTAATTTCATTCTTTTTGGTATAAGCAGATTTAATTTCACCAAAACTAAAACCAAGGGCATAACCTAGCTCAATATAGTCTTTATATCATTTAACAATATTATGTTTATTATTTAGTTTATTAACATGACCAAATAATTCATTAAATAAAATTGTGATTTCTTTTTTGGTATATCGTTCAGAACCAACATTAATTGATCATTGATTATAATTTTTAATATTCTTAGCAATTGCTAAACTAGTAATAAAATGAATACCATCAACATATTCTTCCAAAATAACTTCTTTTTCACTTGGTTGTTTAAAACTTCAGAATTTAAAACATCTTACTTCATTGGCTAATTCACCTAGTTCAACAGCCAATGCAAGTTTTAATTCTTCAAAAATATCATCATATGATAAATGATGATTAGAATGGATATGTTTGTCTAATTCAATTTGTTGATCAAATATTTCTGATAGATTAATGTTTGTTTTCATTTTGTATTTATAATAATTTAATTGTATTATATTATAGTGTAAACTACTATATGGCCACATAGCTCAGCGGTAGAGCAACCGGCTGTTAACCGGTTGGTCGTAAGTTCGATCCTTACTGTGGCCGCCATATAAGGCCTGTTGGTGAAGTGACTTAACACATACGCCTTTCACGCGTACATTCATGGGTTTGAATCCCGTACAGGTCACCATACATTGGAGCGCTAGCTCAGCTGGGAGAGCATCTGCCTTACAAGCAGGAGGTCAGGGGTTCGAGCCCCTTGCGCTCCACCATACATAAAGGTTGATACGAAAGTGTCAACTTTTTATTTTTACAACTATTTAGAAATAAAAAAGTATGGCAAAACAATATATAAAATTGTAAAAACCATGAATCAATGTGTAATATAATTTCATAGAAAAAGGAAACCAAAATTGATAATAATTATTATTAAAAATACTCTCATAAGTTGTAGTAGAAATATGAATTAAATGAAACAAGCAATTAAAAATGATATTCAAATATTTTTATAGCTATAAAAAGCAATGAAAAGATTAAATCGATAAAATTAAAGAGAGCAAAAATAAAAACTTTGAAAATTAAAATTCAAATAATAAAGATACTTTATCTTTAGGTATCTAATTTATATTAGATTAAATGGTTTAAGACTAATAAAGGAGTAATTATTAATATTTGTAAATTCTCTATTCAAAAGAGATAGGTAAGAATTCATCACTAATTATGATGAATAGCGGTTATAAAGTTAGAACTAATTTATCTATTGATAATTTGTGACAGCAAAAGTTGTGTAAACAAGTGATTAAGGAAGGAAAGAGGTAAGTTGCAAGAGACTATTTGTTATTCACACTTTTAAATATCTCTTCTATTTCATCTCAAGATTTATTTTCAAAACCTTTAATTGAATGCACAAATCTATGACAATTAGGACATAAGCCTTTTAAATCTTTGTGAATATCTGTTTCACGTTCTCCACATGCTAAATGATGAATGTCAATGATGTGGCTTGTACCATCAGCTTTTAAATAAGACTTACCACATAATTTACAACTAAATCCATAATATTCTAAATATGCGTCTTTTATTTTCTGTGATCTGTTGTGAATTAATATTGTGTGTTGAATCAATTCACCTTCATTTACTTTATGATTTGATATTACTTCATCGCTATAATCTGTAATTTCCTGATCAAGCAAACTTACCTGATTTGTAAAATTTTTGATTAAATTTCATTGAATATTTGGATTATTACATTTATCTAATATTTGACCACCTTTAGCTGCTCAACGCTGTCGACCATTTTTACCATTAGTAAATTGTGTTACTATATCCAAGCATTTAAAAGCATTTTTTATGTAGTAACCATGAAATGATGGCATATAGTCAGAATTACATACAAATTTATATTTTAAATGTGAGACACCGCTATCAATCGTAAAAATATAAATAACATCGTCTGCATTTAATTTAGTTGCAAAATTATATATTCCATTTTCGTTTTCTAATCATTGTAGATCAGTTTCAACATTGTTTCTGTTATATTTAGATATCGAAATATATCCTTGTCGAATTCATTCTTCAGGTTTATCATTTTCGTTGTTAATTTTTATTCAAATATACATAACTATTAAATAATGTTTAGTTGAGAAATAGAATTCAGGAATATAATTTAATTAAAAAAGCTTTGAATTTTACCTACAAGATCACTGAATTTAATAGTTTTATCAAAATTTTCAAGATTATTTAATATTGTAAATCCTCCGCCCAATTTTGCGTCTTGATAAAATAATTCAACATCAAATTCTCTAGTAATATTTTTTCTTAATCTACCGTTTGGAGTTTTTTTAGTATATTCTTTCTTATCGCCTAAGTCATAAGTAACCATCCCATATTTAATTTTTATGATTTTATTATTATCACTTCATAACTTGCATTTAAATAATTCTGATGAGGCGTTATACTTTATTTTCATCACATCTCTATCAAGTAAAAACAATACAGATTCAGATTGGCCAACTCTTTCCCTGGTTGAGCACTTTACTGATAATGCATAAAATTTTGTTTCATCTTCATTTGATAAAAGAATATCAACATCAATTTTTTTTCTTAGATTTGTATTTTGGGCTGTATATATAGAAAAATATTGTTGAATTAAATCGTTTCTACTAGATATGGAAATCTTACTATCTAAATTATTTTCTTCCAAGAATTTTTGCAAACCATATGCTAAAATTTCTTCAGCTATTGTACCTCTATGTTTATCCATTGCTGATTTTTTTGCTTTTTCACTACCGTAATGTTTATCTTTAATAATATCGTTGATGATGTATTCATCAAGAATTTTCA
Source organism: uncultured Ureaplasma sp. (assembly GCA_902800015.1). Classification (GTDB taxonomy): domain Bacteria; phylum Bacillota_I; class Bacilli_A; order Mycoplasmatales; family Mycoplasmoidaceae; genus Malacoplasma_A. Next base: position 59,421 of record CADCCU010000003.1, read on the forward strand.
AATCAATGTAATCGTTTAAATTATTGAACACATTATTGACTTTTTTGTCTTTAATTAGATCTAGTAATTTGTCTTCAATAAATTTTTTATGCTTCAAGTCAAAATTTAGCATTTTTTACCTCTCTTAAAAATCGAACTGCCTAAGACGATACCATCTTTAACTCTTCGTTTAGCAAAGTTACAGTATTTTTTTGATATGTCGATATATATAAAATTACGTTCTATTTTGCTGCATGCTAAAGCAACAGTTCCAGTTCCGCCGAACATGTCTAAGACAGTGTCATGTTTATAAGTATAGAATTTTAATATTCTATAAGCTAAGTCAAATGGAAATGGCGCTGGATGAATTTTTGATAATAAAGTTTCAGCTTTAATATTTCAAAAGCCATCTGAAAATGTTATAAATTCATCTTTGGTTATATCAATATTTTCTTTTTTGCCTTTATGCTTATAATTATTTTTATCTTTTTGAAAAACCAATATAAATTCATACGGTTGTATGACATAAGGTGAAGATGGCGACATTCATGAACCTCAAGCTGTACGTTTGGACATAGCTTGTTTATACCAAACAATATCAGATCTCATAACGTAGTTTAATTTTCTACATTGGTTAATGATATCGACATATAAAGGTTGATAATATCCTTCATATGTGATACTTGGCACATTAATAATTAATCTACCATCTGGTTTTAAAACTTTTCTAGCTAATTTTCATGCATCATTCAAAAAATCTAAGTATTGTTTGTATTTTTTGTTATCATCAGATGAATCATATTTTTTACCAACATTATAAGGTGGAGATGTAAAAATACAATCTATAGAATTAGGTCGAATGTTTAACATTGCATTATGAAAGTCATCACATACAAAACTGTTAGGTTTTATTCATTTATTTTTTTTATCGTATGGCATAAATATTATGTTATGAGTAATCTTTATAATATATTACTATAAATATTGACTTAATTTTATAAAATCACGGTCATATTTATATATCATAAGCAATTATTTTATTTACTATCAAAATAGCTAAAATTTTTGAAAAAATTTTAATCTTATTAATTTTATTGCTTTAGCATTAGTTGGCAATAAAAATTTTTAATTTTTTGTTGTAAAATCACAAACGTATATGAATCCAATAATAATTCAGCTCATGGGTATGTTTCAGCATTTAGATGAGCTTACAATAACTTTTATGGAATGGAATTTAACATTGAGTATATTGTTAGCAGACCTAATGAGATTTCTAAGTTTACTACTAGATTAACTAATAAAGAAATTAGTTATGTCAGAAAGAAATATAAAGAATGAATTAATGAAGATTTAACTAATTTGATTAGAACCATGTAAATTTATTATTCAAGAAAAATCTATAAATTTGCATATTAATAAACAAATTTGTTTTAGAACTAGAATCATTAACTTCACTAATAAAACTATTTCTAAAATAATTTTTGTATTAGTTTTAAATAAAAAAGTATGGCAAACCTTGCCATACTTTATTGATAACAATACGGCTGAATCATTCAACTACGTAAGTTTCGTTAATGTCTGGGTTTAGTTCTTGTCTTTCTGGGAATCTTACATATTTACCTGAGAAACTTGCAGTATCAACATTAACAAATTTTAATGTTTGATTTTCCATATTAGCTTTTACAATAGGTAAATTTCTTGATTTTTCCTTAATTGTAATGGTATCACCAACATTGATAATTACTGAAGGGATATCACATTTCTTACCATTAACTAAAACATGTCCATGGTTAACTAATTGACGTGCAGCTCTTCTTGTTGGAGCAAAATTCATTCGGTAAACTAAGTTATCTAAACGTGATTCTAGAACAATTAATAAGTTTAATGATGTAGAACCTTGCATTTGCTTAGCAATTCTGAAAATTCTTTGGAATTGACGATTATTTAGTCCGTACATGTAGGCTAATTTTTGTTTTTCAACCTGTTGTTGGCCATAACCTGATAATTTTTTATTAGCCATTCCGTGCTGGCCTGGTGCATATTCTCTTTTCTTACCTTTTAAGAATTCTTTATTGTTTTCTAAGATAGAAAAGTGTAGACGACGTGATTTACGATTAATACTTCCTGTATATCTTGACATAATTTCCTTTAAATTAAAAAAATAAAATATTTAAACAAAGTTTAACTAATTCTTAATTACTTATTTAGTGTTGGTATGTTCAGAATTTCAGCATTCTTACTAATACAGTATTACTCACTAACTAGAAGATAGTTAATACTAGTTTGCTGACTTTGCTTAAATATTATATCTAAAAATTAATTTTTGAATAATTAACTTAAACTATATTATGTTTCATATAAAGTATGTTTTATTTTGAGTGTAAAAATTAATTTTTTGATTTTAATATACCGATCCTATTCAAATGTCTAGTTACATTTTGAAAAAAATCTTCAGTTCATTCTATATTACTAAAATTTGAATTATCGCTCAAAGTTCTTAAAATATAATTGTATTCTTCTTGTGTTAAAACTTTTCTATTTGGTACAAATTTTTTATTTTTAAGATTAAAGTATATCTGTTCATTTTCAAATTCTTTATCTTTATTTAGTGATAATAAAAAACCATTATCACCTGATATAAGAGTAATGTTGCAAAAAAAGTTGGTTTTTTCACTATTTAGTAGCATAGAAATCTTGTTTCAAAACATACTTCTTTTTAACAAATAAATTTGAGTTCAAAAATCAATTAGTCTTGTTGTGACTAATAGTGTTAAATATCAAAGTTGCTAACCCAACTAAAGATATTCATAGCAACCCATAAAGTATGATTGCTAATACCACTATTAGAATTGATTTTTTCACTCGACTTTTATCCATAAAAATGTCCTCGAAAATCTTATAGCATTTTTATTCCTAAAAGTCAGCAGGATAATAGCAAAAAATATAGTGATAAAATCAACTACTAATATACTAGGTATATTAGTAATTATCACTATATTACTATTTACTCCTACTCGCATAAAAGCTCCGCTTTTTGCAATTTAGAAATTTATAATAATTCTATTATGAATATACTTGATAAACTAAATGATAAATTTGAAAATTTTTGTTTTAAAGATTTAGGGATAAATGATTTATTTACTGGTTTGCAATTACGACATGTATTGGATAAATATGTAGATATAGATAAATATTTTTCAAATTTTAAAAAAAATACTGGAATTGATTTACTCTGTGATTATTTTTTTCTTAAGACATTTGAGAATATGGGAGAATATATTCAGAATATTAAACCTGAATTTAAAGAAAGATTCAAAAAATTTGTTGATTCAATTCCCCAATGATTAAATAAGTTTAACCAAAAAGAAATAAGTGCCGCTGTAAAAGATAATTTTAATTGCTTATTTGATAGTAAAAATCCATGATTAAAAGAAACGTTATTTTTATACATATGGAATAATGATGAATTTAATAATTTATTTTCATTAATAATAAACAATGATTTCTGTGTTCAATTTATTATTACAAATTTACCAAAAAATAAACAATTTGAAAATAAATTTAAAAGTCATCTAAACTGATGCCAACAGATTTTTAATTTTGATAAATTATCAAAATATCTAAATAATGGAATCATAATTAATGATTGATTGTTGAATTTTATTTCTCGTTTTAAGGATCATGACAATGAGTTTATTCAAAATGAATATAAAAAGTTTGAAACTTTTTTAAAAAATAAATTAGATGAATATTCAAAAAAATTAATGAATATTGATAATGAATGAATAAAAAATGCAATAATATGCGAAAATATACTAAATTTTTTCATTAGAAATCAATATCCTGATCAAGTTAAATATGATTCTATTAAGAAAGATATTTTTAATTTTAGAAATAAATATCTTGAAAAATATGGACATAAAGTTGAATATAAGTTATCTGCAGAACAACAAAAAGAAGCTAATAAATTGCTTCAAAATGAATATGGTGATATTAAAACACAATGAAATACTAAATTATTAAGTTTAACACACAAAAAAGATGAAAATAATAATTTTTTTACATTCTATGAAGAAATTGGTAAAAATAATAAAAAGAATTTAACAGATGAGATTGGTCAAAATATTGATGATTATTTTTTTAGCTCTAAAATTCAAAATTTGGATATACATAATCAATACATTTTTATGCTTATATGAAATTATTACTTATTAGACAAAAGCGATATATTTTTTGATCAAATTTTAAGTCTAATCAAACATTCATATAAATTAATTTATAAAACTTATGATATATTTAACAGCGAAAAAATTGAATATGATATTTTAATTGGTCTTATTTCATCTGGTATACGACAAATAATAAAAATTATTAAAGATAAACAAAACCTTAATCATGATGAGAAAATAAAAGTTCAAACACATTCATATTATGTGTTAACATCACTAATATCATTAATTGAAAAAATTCTTCGCCTATTTTATTTATCTGAGCTAATTGAAGATGATAAATATTTAGAAAATATTTATCCAACATTAGGAAATTTTCTTAATCCAACTTCACCATTAAATAAAATTCTTGGTGAAAATACAGTAAAAATTATTAAATATTTTCTTTGTAATCGAAATGTTGGACCGAATATTAGAAACAAACTAATGCATTATAATTTTAATCAAAATATGATAAATACTTTAAATATTAACAATATTATGTTATGCATTTATATCTTGTTGATAATTTTAAATGCATGATGTTTATTTAAATCACAAAAATAAATAAACCTATCTCACTAGCTCTTCTTCTTGCTCTATAGTCTTTTCTTTATTCTTATCTTTTGATAAGTTAAATTCCAAAGCTTTTTGTTCTAGCAATTTAAAATCACAACATAACATTTTTAATTTAGGATTAAAACGATAGCT